>NZ_JAKEUW010000090.1:0-11354 GCF_022398115.1 Vibrio sp. Isolate22
CCAATGAGACCCGCCACACGACCAATGAGACCCGCCACACGACTCCATGGCTATAATTACAGGCTCATGGGAAGATAAGAACTCTAGTAATTTCTGGCGAGTAAGCTTTTTCTTAAATAATTGATGTCCAGCTTGGTCATGACCAACTAAATGAAAAGAGTTCTTACCTAGGTCAATTCCGATAATGTGTGAGTTATTCATGTGGCACTTTCCTATAAAGACTAAACTAGTTCAAGTTTAGCTGAAGGGAGGGACGTACCATCTCATTAAATCATTTAAAGCGATGCCTCATCACACCTTGCTAACTCGTTACTTGCTCGAATTTTTGTAATGAATCAATATGCCATTAGTTTGTTAGCTACTTAAATGTTTTATCAATTTATTTGATGACAACTTACACCATGTGTTCAAGGTATTGATTATGGAATTACAGACAAGGCTAGTTTTTATAGATACAAGCGCTTTTGAAAAGAAAAATTATCAATTTGGGCAACACTCTCTTGGCCGTCTTCAAGAACTAATTGAGGATGAGAAAATTCACTTACTCATTACTGATGTGACAAGGAAAGAGATCGACTCCCATCTCAAACGCAAATCTGAAGAAGCTGCTTCTATGATAAAGAAGATGCAAAGAGATGCGATGTTCCTAAGAAACACCCCCGACCTTGGTTGTCATGGTATCTTCACCAAGGTTAAAGGTGATGATATTTATGCCGTTATCAGTGAAAAATTTGATAATTTTATCGAAAACGGCTACGTCGAAACAATTGATGTAAGCACTGTTAACCCTCAAGTTGTATTTGATGCTTACTTCAACAACCATCCTCCTTTTGGCAAAGAATCAAAAAAGCACGAATTTCCTGATGCATTTGCGCTAGAAGCTATTAAACAGGTTAGCTTGGCTAGAGGATATTCAGCCTATATCGTTAGTGATGACGGCGATATGAGATCATTCTGTGAGAAAGAAGATAACTTCATTCATCTTGAAAACATAGATGACCTAATTGACTTGGTTGTTCGAAGCGACAAAGCGTACGAAGAACCAGCCAAATTTGCTGATGAAATATTCGAGCAACTCCTAGAACAAATCAAAGCGGATGCCCTGCAAGCTCTCGAAGATGGCGAGTTCAACTATGAAAACGCAGACCCTTTCGATGAGATTATCAACTCTATAGAAATCAACTCGGTGAATGTTGAGAAGAAAAACTTACAGGATGTCGATGCCGAGTGGGCTGAATACGAAGTAGAATTTGAGGTGGTTGTTACGGCAGATTACCGATTCTCAGATTATGACCGTTCACCTTGGGATCCTGAAGACAAGCAATATGTATTCGTGTTGAGTAATGAGTCAACAGTGAAACACAAAGAAACATACACTGCCCACCTAACACTTGCCTACACCGATGGATTAAAAGCTAACGCATACATTGAAGAGTTTTACTTCCAAGATACATATTTTGAGCTGACTGATGATGATTCCGAAGTCATTAGCTTCAAAGAACTAGATATCAACGGCGAATGACATGAAGTTATATGTAATAGGTAATGGCTTTGATGTTCATCATGGCCTTGACACTAGGTATACATCTTTTGGGCTTTATCTCAAAAATAACTACTGGGAAACTTATGAACTATTGCTCGACTATTACGGGTTTGCTGACTTAGACCCAGATTTTCCAACTACTATGTCAGACCCTTTATGGTCTGAATTTGAAACGAGTATGTCACTACTTGATAAAGATTCAGTTTTGGAAGCAAACATGGATGCAATGCCAAACTATTCTTCAGATGACTTTCGAGACAGAGACCGATACACGCTTGAAATTGAGATGGAGCGAATACTTGGTCTTCTAACCACTGAGCTGTATAAAGCATTCAAAGAGTTCATTTTGGCTGTACAGTATCCTCAGTTTGATCATAACCGATCAGTAAACATTGATAGAGACGCTGTTTACCTCACATTCAACTATACAGATACGCTTTCTCAATACTACGCAATCCCCGATGAGAACATGCTATTTATTCACGGGAAAGCCGATGAACATGTTGATGAGTTAATTCTCGGTCATGGTGTTGATCCTGAAAATTTCAAAGAAAAACCTGCCGAACCACCATCAGGATTGAGTGATGAAGATTTAGAACGTTGGATGGAATATCAATCTGATCAATATGACTACTCATTCGAGCGTGGTAAGGATGCTATCAATCAGTATTTCTCGGCAACTTTCAAGGGAACAGACCAGATCATAAAAAACAATGAAGACTTCTTTGCAAAGCTCGGCAATATTGAAGAAGTATATGTTCTCGGTCACTCATTAGCTGACGTAGATTTACCCTACATCAAGAAGTTGGATCAATCGGTAAGACCTGATGCTAAATGGGTTGTGACTTTTTATGACCCTGATGATGAGAAAGTACACGGTGACACTCTAACAGGACTTGGAATAGCTAACGTTGCAGTTGTCAGAATGGAACAAATCTAAGCGGAAAAATGAAATATCATTAGCGATTGCGGTGGATTCTAACATTGTTTTTCCCAAATTTTTCTTATGCGAAGAGTTCAATTTTGAACATCAGCTCTAACTCGAAATTGTCTATCATAGAGTCAGCTAAAAGGCTGGCTCTTTTGTCGCCACTTCAGTATACCCTCTACTACAAGCCCAATTTGCTTCTCAGATCTAGAGGCATATTTTCTAATGCCAGATCGAGAATGTCCTTCGTTGTCTTCGCTCGAAGTTCTTGAAGTTGTTTTTCGATGACTTGATGACTTTGACGAATTTCATCTTTGGACTTAGCTCGAATCCCCTTCCTATGTCGATTTATCTGCTTTTTCTGGGCTAACTCCCATATTTCCAGTAGATCAACATTAGTAGCATTAAAGAAATTTACAATTGATGAACTAAATGAAGAAGTCCTAAAGATACTTTGAGCGCTAATCCCAACCCTCTTGGCGACTTCTGATTTCGACATGCTGTAGAGGGATTTTGGTGTTTTACTGGTTGCAACTTGACCGAATTTTTTAATGTCTAATTCTTTTACTGCTTTTAATTGAAGGATCGCTTGCCACGCTCTGTATGTCGTGTGCTTTTCATCACCTTCAATCCACACTGGCAAATCGGTAGTATTCTCTTTCTCAGCAGACTGACTTTCTTCAGCTAAACTATCAAGAAAGTCACCCGTCATTAGCTCATCTAAATCAATATCGTTATTCGACATTTGTGAGTTCCTCTTGTTTAAGTTTAAACTCTACCGCGTTGATTGCCTTAATAATCGCCATTAAAATCTTATCCACTGGCTCCTTATTTTCGAATGACTCCCTTAACTCTTTGATTCGCTTGTACCCCGAACGTAGTGTCGGCAAATGACCCCCAACCATGAAACCCATGACATTTTCATTCAGGCACTCTTTAACCATCGGCTGAATCGTTGTCCAAATGCCCTTAACATGACCTGATGTAATATATGCATTTGTGCAAACTAGGCAGAACTCTGGTTTTGCATTATGTGGATTCATGCTACCAAATTGAGCGCATTTTGCTCGTTGTTCTCCACCTTCTCGTGGTATGCAAATAGCAAAATGGCTTGGCTGAATGTTGATAATTCGTCCGTTGATTTTATCTCGTAGTGTGCGTAATTCGTTCTCTGTTAATGCTTGCGTTCTGTCTGTGGCTTTTTTGACATAACGAGAAAAGCCACCTAAGTACTCACTCCCTACTTTATCGGGGGCGCTCATTATCATTTCAACGATAGAATTTACGTAACGCTGTTTTGCACCATCCAGTACAATCTTTGCTTCTTTCTCCCTAAGGTATGCCATAAAGAAAGAGTCATCAAGGTGGCAGAACTGGTGACGAATAACCGCACCCACGTTTCCCTTATAACGAGTTAGGACAGACTCAGCCCAAATGTGCCTAAATGCATGGGGAGATAGGTAAGGTCTACCTTGTTTTAGTTCGTTAGCAATGTCTAGCATTGCCTTTTGATCTAAAACTATAGCACCGGAGCGTAGTACCTTTTTGGTTTCCTCTGATAGATAGGCTTCGATGACTTCTTTGTGATGTTCATCTGGTACCTCACCGGTGTTCATAAAGGATATCAATGATTGTTTGAATCTCTTTTGAGCTTTAACACTATTCCTCATAATAACAGAGAGAACTCTCCAATCTTCTCTGAGTTTTTTTGCCGTCGCCACCAAGTGCTTAAACCTTACGCTCTGGATGTCATAAAGCAGACTTAAATGCTCAAACTCGACATTATCCTCTACAGATAGATCGTCAATATTATGCTCTGAAAGTTGCTCTAGCCGTAATGCATCATTAAAAGGCGGGTAGTCTGTCAGGAAATTCTCCCAATTCACTGTTACTCTTAATGCAATGTAACTTTCAGACCAATGCTTACTCTCTTCATGTGCATTATTGGCTATTTTGTAAAGGCATGGCGAGTCATCTGTAATATCGAATAATTCATTGAGCTGGGCAGCAATCTGAAAGCATTGAGAGGTAATTTCTCTATCAATTTTTACCATCTTGTTGGTTTTTGGCACTAGCCACTTTAAATGAAAACGAAAGGGAATATGTGAATTATCAAGAATATCGTAATTGGGTTCGGTCTTAATGGCACTTAACGGAAAACCAAACTCGCTACCACGATAACCAAGCCATGCGACAACTAGATTTGTCATTGTATGAGTAATCTTATCTAACTCAGCTTTCCATGACTTATAATTTCTCTGATTCCCTTGATTGAGTAACAGCTCTCCCCAATTCTGGAAGTCTTTAATAAACGCTTCTTTCTCAAGCTGGCTACCCAAAACAATCGCCTGCATTTTGCTGTAAACGTCCTCCACAGTGATATCAATGAGCTTACTGCTATCTAGAAACGTTTTATCAAGTGATGCTTGGTAATTCTCCCAAACATCTTTAGGCCCTTTATGGCCATCAAGTTGATGAAACTTTTGCAGCATAAGTATTCGAATGACCTCAACCGCATCAAATCGCATCTCCAAACCAAAGTTTTCGACAATCTTCTCAATACATTTGTCATTTAGAGACATAGCCTTCTCGAAATGCAATTGATAGTGCTCGTATGCACAATCCTGCGTTGAGCGAAAAATCTCATCGTGAATAATACCTTGTGTGTGCTTTTGGTTTCTATCTCTTTCAAACTTTGTCATGGCAGACAGCATGACGTTACGCAGCCTACAGCCTTCACTGGACTCTAACTTAGACACCCCGTATTGCTGAACAATTTGCTTCCATGTATTCTTGCATACCACATGGTACAAATAATCTTGTTGGTACACTTGCCGCAGATAGTCCACATAGTACTGCCCAAGCTCTAACCCAAGAAAGTTGAAGCTCCCACCTTGCTTGTACTCATTCAATGTTAAACCGAGCGATGACCGGCAAACTTCATCCAATACCTTTTCGTTTTTTTTCGGCATTAAGTCCTTTGCGATGACACCTTCCACCCCCCATGTTTGGAGTATATTGCGCGTTTTAGGTAACGAAATGGGTTTAATCGTCCCCCTATAGGCGGGCGCAGATACGCGATTGTAAAAGCCTTTCTCATTCACGGACTGCGAAAGAAAAGAGTACCAAAATTGGCTCAATAAATTGCCTGTTAGTACAGATGATTCATTCAGATGGAGAAATGCTATAACGTGTACCACCATTTGGTAGATGCTTGAGATGCCTTGCCCATGCCTTTTCGGAAGTGCTGCAAGAAAAAACAACTTTGCATATTCTTTTGAGGATAACTGGCTTTGAGAGCCATCAATATGTAGTCGTGGTTTGTGATCTAGTTGGAAGTGAGGCAAATCAAAGAGGGAGAAGTCCAGTTTTGTGACACCTCCTCCTTGATATTTGAAACACAGTTCATCATCAAATATCGTCCCATGTTCACTTAAAAACACGGGGAGAGCCAACAGCTTCTGATTTTTCTCTTCCCAGAATGTATCAAGCGGTGATGCGAATGCCCTTAATGCCATTTTTGCCTTCCCCTTAATCCTCAAATTGAGTAAAACACACTGACTTCAACATTGTTGTTCAGCATGTCTTTGAACAATTTTTCCCCTTCAGTTTGGCTTCTTTTACTTAATTTACCTAACGCCACTTCTATCCATTCCACAGTTGGCATTGCCGTTTTGTATAAATAATCGGGATTACGAGAAAGCAGTTTTTTGTAGTTCTTTTTGAATTCATGGAGATAGTTATACATTTTCCATGCGGTGACAGAGCTGTCCAGCACATAGATGGATTCAAAACCTTCTTGGTCAGAACCATCCGCGAGAGCGAGAATGCCGACTTCATTAATCTCGCCCGTTGATTGCTCTGTGACCACCATGAGTCTTGAGAGCATTTCGCCTGATTTGTACGCTATCGTTTCGGACACCGACATGAATTCACTGTTAAAGTGAGCAATGGCATTTTCTCTGTCATCGCCTCTCAAATCCTCGAAACCTAGATCAAACACATTGTTAATCAGATCAAACATCACTTCCCGAGTGATGCGTCCACAAGCGTTTAAATACTCTTCATTATCTTCATTGAGATAGTGAAGCTTTTCAGTCTGGTTAGAGTGTGAGTTTCGGTTAATCAAATAGTGGAGCGTATAAGGGTCGCTAAAAGCATGGACAGCGCTGTTTTTTATCGCTTGCAAGCCAAACAAATCCTTTTGACACGGAGTTTTAGATTCTTTGACCAACCGATTACGCTCAACAATATCGACCTTTTGGGGATGTGAGACTACATTACTTGAGTGAATCCCAAATTTAAGCAGCTTGGTAACCGCACTGGGAAAGATAAGCGGCATATTGCCGTGCCGGGCATGTGCTTCCTTTAGACTCAATAAAATATCATCATTCTCTAGCAACGCCAATAACGTGCCCGTTAGAGAGTGAATTTCAGAAGAAATGACGACGGTTGGCATTTTGTCTAAAAGCGGAGTTCCCGCACATTGAGATAAATAGGACAGTAGTGCTTTTCCTTCGAGTTTTCTTGTCGATAGAGATCTTGTGGTATGAAATACCTTAGCTCGGCTTTTCAGGTACTCACACTCAATATGCGCAACCCTGCTACCTACCCGAATCATTCGAAATGAATCATGATTAAGTTTGTTAATGTCTGAGGGTTGAACAGTTAAACTCGCCATCAACCAAGAAAACAAGAGTTTTTCGATTGAAATCACAGGTCGTTTTTGTTCATCACAAACCAAACGCTCTAAAAACTCAATACTGAAGAGATTACCGCCGAGCCTTGTGGTTACATTTTTGCAACAAAAGAAGTTGCTGAGTTGATTATTATTCTTTGTTAGAAAAATCGAATTGCATTTCGATTGTGACTCTAAGGCTTCTTTCATAATAAGATAAGAGGATTTACTCGCAGAGTTTGAGAGTAAAACCAAATCAAGCGCATTCTTTAGCGTGTTATTTTGCCCACCTGTCTGATGAAATGATGACAGTAATTGATATAAGGTATTCCCGATATTATTAGCCTTCTCATGCCGAATATTTCCAATATTGCAAGAGAAAAATGATTTATCAAAACCATTTTCTTCAAAGAATAACTTGAGTTCTTTCTTATATAATACGCTTTCAAGCATAAGTGTCGATACTGTGACAATAAGAGAATTAACCGTTAATTTTGCGGATGCAAGGGTTGTATACAGTTCATTCCCAATACCCACATCGTTGCGCCTAAGCCAATCTAACCTACCGAAATAACTTGCTAGTGATAGCTGGGCTTTCTTTGTATTCGGGCTAAGTTTGGTGTATCTCAACTCTTGAAGATATGCCAGTTGGCTTGCAGATAAAGATGCATGGAGCTCTGCACTATCATCAAGAGCATAGGTGAACAAGGTTTTTACCGTATTAAGCACACTATACCCGCCGTGATTGTCTAAAACATCAAATCTATGGCGTTCGTACTCTTTTAAAATCGTGTACTTATTGGTTATCTCATGGCAGTTCAGCCAATCGACAAATAAATATGCCGATTTATTAAATATCTCTTTTGCGCTAACAGCCGCAAATGCATCAGTAAAACAATAATTATAAGCAGCGACAATCAATTGATATAATAGGACCTTGTTGCTATCACTTGTATCGGTCATTTTAATATGACGCTCTGGATGCCTATAAGCTTGAGGAACAACAAGCTCTCTTGCTGTAAGCGGGTATTGGAGCTTGATGATAGGTTGCTTATTGTTATGCTTTGATTGCACTAGCGCTTCATAGATCTCCGACTCCATCGCGACTGGTGCATCGGGGCTTTCCTTGATGATATCATCCCCCATTAACCACCTCCTTCAATAAACGCACTCTGTACCCACAAGAATGAATATATCTTTTCGTGGTTTGATTGGAATAACGTCCATCAACCTTATGTCCCATACGCCTTGCTGTTTCGATATAAACGGCTGATTCTGTGGTAATGGAGTCGGGGTGCTTATTCTGAGCTACACATTGATCATAAAAGATATCCGTTCCAAAAGAGTGACGTAGTGTGTGATAGACATGATCTTCTTCAAGTATTTGGCAGTATTCGTACAGTTTTGGATAGTCACGAACCTCAGACATGATTTGTTGTACTGTGCTATGAAAAGTGTCTGAAGCATATTGAGTCGAAATGCATTCGCCTCTCGTATGATTACTGGAGTTGGAAACGAAAAGGTGATCGCAATCTGTTATTGGTCTTTCCGTGTCATAGTAGAGTTTCATTTTTTCCAGTAAAGCTCTGGAAATGTAAAGCGTTCGAGACCGTCCATATTTTGTGTATAACGAAGATAGGTGATATTTAAACTCGTCTTTATTTGGATTTTCTTCAAGCTCAGAAAAAAGATTCAACATTCCACTATGAGATTTATTATTTACTCTAAAGTCTTTAAGCAAAAAACCTTGGTTCTCCTTAGCTCGACAGCCAAGCTCACCGCCATTTCTTAATATAATCTCTTCGAGAAGTGTTTTGGTGTTGCGGTAAATGAGTTCTCTTGTTGCTGGGAGAAGATAATTAACGATTAATTTTTGTTTGTTATTCGCTCTGGCTAAAGCACGATGCGAAGCATACACACCAATATTTTTGTATTTATTTTCAAAAAAGTAGTGAAGCCAATTGTAGTAACTTTGTAACGAAAGAACTGCGCGATCAACAACGATTTCACTCTTAGAACACCCATCAATCAGGTAGTCATTGATGTATTCATTGATAATATCTACAGGGAGCGCTGTGTGATAATAGAGAGAAATAAGTGAATCAGGGCTTTCTTGTTCTTTAACCCACCTTAAGAATAGACCGAGTTGATTGCCCCGCACATATTGTGCATTGTCACCAATTTCCTGTTCATTAAAGTAATGAGTTGTCTTATTTGTAATTCTATTTTTTTCTGAAACAAGCTCTATCGACAACCCTAGTTGATTTATATAACGGGCATAGAGGCACGGAAGAAGTAGAGGGGTTGAATCATCATCAAGATAGATCCAGTGTTTGTTAACTTCCTTATCATTAACTCTATACATACAGATTCAACCTTCAGGTAACACCATATGGTTAAAGCCTAGTACATATAATTTCACTTACAGAGTTTTTCTGAAATCTACACCCTTGAGTTTAAAAACAGTCCATATCGACATGGATTATTTTTCTCACTTTCTCTTGGTCCGCACTACACATCAACCAGTAACTCAACCTTACAACTGTATCTATAAACAGTATAATGGATAATTGTTGGTTTTAAAATGATCTGGAGTCCAGCTCAACAGGTTTAGCTTCAACCCCCACCTACTCTTCTGATAGTATTGTTAGGAGTATTTAGTCTATAAGTAGGGATAGCTTTTGAGTGAAAAAATACTAGTAGTAGAGGACAGTCGCGCATTCAGAAACTACCTTTACCAGCAATTTAAAAACGATGGTTATGAAGTGGCACTCGCAGAATCTGTGGCTGAAGCCAAAGCTATCTTAGAGCAAGAGACGGACTTCTTATGCGCCGTGCTCGACTACTGCCTACCTGACGGTCAAGATGGCGAGATCATTGATTTGGTGCTCGGATATCATCAAAAGATCATCGTACTTACCGGCATGTTCAACAACACCCTGCGGGAACAAGTACTGGCTAAAGGTGTATTGGATTACATCCTAAAAGACAGCATGTCATCGGTTAGTTACTTACTACCGCTTGTGAAACGAATCTCGAATAACCGACACCATAAGGCTCTGGTTGTTGATGATTCGGCAGTGGTTCGTCGATATGTCGTTCAACTTCTTGAGCACCAATATATTCAAACGGTTCAGGCTGAAGATGGAGAACAAGCGCTCGCACTTCTTCAAAACGATCCTGATATCACTGTTGTGGTCACTGACCACGATATGCCAAACAAAGACGGTATTTCGATGACTCGTGACATTCGAGTGCACCACGACCGTAACCAACTCGCTATCCTTGGCCTGTCAGGCAGCGACGACCGCACCATGACCGCTCGTTTCCTTAAAGCTGGCGCCAATGACTTCCTCTATAAGCCCTTTAATCAAGAAGAGTTCTTCTGTCGAATTCATCAACTCCTAGATATGAAAGAAGCGACGAGTGAGCTGTTTCGTCACGCTAACGAGGATGCCCTTACTGGCCTATGGAACCGTCGTTATCTCTTTAACCAGACTTGCAAGGGTTGTGAAGAGCGCAATATTGCCATGATGGATATCGACTTCTTTAAGAAAGTGAACGATACCTATGGTCACGATGGTGGTGATGCGGTGTTGATTGAAGTTGGAAAAATTATCAAGCAACACTTTAAAGGTGACTTACCCGTTCGTTTTGGCGGAGAAGAATTTTGCATTCAATCTTGCGGCCCATTTGAACAGTTTGTGGAAGCGTTAGAGTCCATGAGAGACTCAATTGAAAATCACCAAGTGGAGCATGATTCACAAATCATTAAAGTGACCATGAGCATTGGGGTAACCGATCAAGTGGGCTCTTTAGATGAACAGATTAAAGCCGCCGACGAACTACTTTATACCGCTAAAGAACAAGGTCGAAACCAGCTAGTGTGCGCTCGCAATAATCTTCAGTTAGTTAACGAATAGCTAAACCTTTCTAAAGATGAATCTAATTAGCGTAAAACAAAAAAGCCCGAGGCATTGAACTGACCCCCAATAGTTGGACACCAATTATTGGGGGTCTTTTTATGTCCAAATATAGCCGAGAGCTAAAATGTATCATTGCTAAGCAATACTTAGATGGCACGTCATCTCTCTACTTAGCAAAACAATATTCAATTTCTTCAAGACAGATACGGTATTGGGCTCAAGTCTTTGCCATTCATGGTACTGATTCATTTTTGCCAACTAACCATGCGGCTACTGCTC
>NZ_JAKEUW010000091.1:0-10241 GCF_022398115.1 Vibrio sp. Isolate22
TCGAGAAAAGGTAACTGCTTGGATCGAGAAAAGGTAACTGCTTGGATAATGCGGTTGCTGAAAACTTTTTTGCTTTACTCAAAACAGAGATGTATCACAACCAAAGCTTTGAAGATGCAGATGCTCTGATAGAGCAAATTAAAGAATACATCGAGTACTACAATACCAAACGTATAAAAGTGAAACTAAAAGGCCTGACTCCGATAGAATATCGAACTCAGGCCTTGAAAGCCGCTTAACAGAAATGTCCAACTTTACGGGGTCACATCAATCTAGGTGGCTTTTTTTATAGTTCGGAGCAAATATTTAATATTCACCTATTGCTAAAGCATCGTCAGAGCGAGCTTCGCCAGGTTGTAAGCATCAACATAACCAGAATGCTGGCGACCTTCCCATTCGATGTTTTTTGCTTCTTGAGCCGCTCGGTGACCGATGCGTTTGTCTTTCAAGCGGTTCTGCACGCGATACAGCGTCGCAATATTGATGAACTCGCTAAATGGTGGCTCGATACCTTTCTCTTGACACTCTTTGTGTAAAATCAGGTCATCACGTCCCCACGCAGCATAGATCTTGTTAGGACCACCGAAGTTCTTGATCATCGATTTGATGACTGATTCTAGCGGACGCCCCTGCTTTTCGATTTTACGCGGAGTAATGCCGGTTAGCTCGGCACAGAACTGAGAGACTTCGTCTTTTTCTGGCTTAACGTAGTATTGCGCTCGTTTCACGATGGTTCCAGATGCCAGATCAATCTCAGCAAGACCCACTTCAATGATCTCGCCTGTTGTTCCTACACCATTTTCGCTCCAACAGCACATTTCCAAATCGAAACACACCACTCGATTGTGATTCATACGTCGCCTAATTCTCTCGTCAAAAATTTTGTGAAATTGTACATGAGCCCAATACAGAACTCGACCCTAGTTGTATCAAGTGCTCATTTAGCCTGCAATTGTGACTCGATTTCGACCATTTAACTTACTTTGATAGAGCATGCTATCTGTTTTTTGTAGCAGTTCTTCAGTGTCTTCGTTGGTATGGATGGCCGCACCAATACTCAAAGTACAGCTCAATTGTTGCCCTTTATGCTCACAATGAGAATGACTGACGGTGTTGAGAATGCATTGTAAGTAGCGGTCTAGTGCTTCAGGATCCGAGATACTCGAAATGATACAGAACTCGTCTCCGCCCAAACGGAAAAGATTATCCCCTTCTTTCAAGTTTACCGAAATCAACTTAATGACATGAACAAGCAAAGCATCACCAGCAGGGTGACCAAACTTGTCATTAATGCTCTTAAATTTATCGACATCAAAGCCAATTAAGCTAAATGACTCACTTCGCTTAACTGCCCTGTCAAACATCTTATTGAAAGCTCGTCGGTTATAGATTTCAGTTAAGCTATCGTGGTTCGCTAGGAATCGAAGTTCTTCTGTTCTTTTGTCTAACATGCGATACAAGCGCTCTTTCTCTCTGATCTGCATATTAACGATATACGCTAACAACAATGAGATGGTTGTCCCGACGAGCGCAATGCCAGTTAGTACAAGGTAGCCATAAAATGAGATGCAAGAGTCTATCTTGTAATCGATTTTCCAATTTCGGTTGGTCAATTCGATAGTCTTAGTTATATGGTGACCTGTTACGCCCTCATAGCCTTGCGTTTCAAATAAGATTGGGGAATCTTCGGCTTCGAAACCGGTATCCGTCACACGAATGTAAACATCCATATCACCGACAGCCGATGCCAACAGGTTTTCAAAGTAGTAAGTGGTACGAACTACACCAATCACCACACCAAGTAAGTTATCACTTTCTCCTTCAAACACCGGGTGATACACCAACATGCCGGTCTTAGGTGTATCTGGAGTTAAACCATCTTGAATAAGGCGTACTTTGTCCGAGATATTCGCTTGGCGTGTCTGTTTGATATTTTCAACAATACGCTTAAATCGCTCGCGTGAAGAGTAGAACCCAATCACTCTATCATTCGCTTCAGTATTCGGATAAATATCGGTAGCAATAAAAGCAGGCTCGCCATCTAACTGGTAACCATAGGTTTTAGCTTCATGTTTAGGGATGGTGAACAGTCGGTAAGATGGGTACTTTGCTTTCATTTCCGCAGTGTGTTCGGCAATCTCATCTGCCTGAACTTTCTGCATCCACTGTAAGCCAATTAAACTTTTTGAGCCGTTAATGGTTTGCTGTGCAAAACGGTCAAATTTATCCCAGTTTTCAGGATCATTAGAATAGAAAAAGTTAGCGCCCGAACCTATGTAAGCCACATCATTATCGATAAACGCTTCCAAGCTCAGTGTTTGATGCTTAGCAAAACTGTCCAAATTCATGTTCAATGCGCGGTTTTGATTGAGCATGACCAGAATAAAACACAACACTGTAATCAAAAAACTGACCGAAAATACAACCAGTGGCAGCGTTCGTCTCTTCAAGCCTGTTAGTGGGTCGGTAGTGTGAGGCATAGAGGTTCCAAATAGGCTTTGATGAGGACAAAGTATATAACGGAAGGGAATGATGCTCCATTTAAGTTTTCGTCCTAAAAATGACATAAAAGACGCACACTTTACTTTGTCTTCACATCGCAGGTTAACAATCGACCGAATCTCGACTAAATTTCAAGCTAACACACTCAAAAACTACTGGTTTGAAAACATAAATTACCACTCTTAAGCCTTGAATATGCTAGTATCCACCCATATTTATAGCTTGAAAGTGACCATTTGGCCCTTACGCCTATGAGTTTCTTTCTAACCTGTATATTCCCTATAACCGATGAATATACCGTTAAATCAATTTAAAGAGAAAAATCACTATGATCGTTGATTTGAACCTAATCCCACAGACGTTTGATATGCTTCACGCAGGCCTAACTGCATCAAGCGTTTTACTACTGCTAATTGCCGTTTCTCGTAAAACCAAAGTGGTTGAGAAAGTCGTAGAAAAACCAGTAGAAAAGATCGTTGAAGTTGAAAAGCCAGTTGAAAAGATTGTCGAAGTAGAAAAAGTTGTTGAAGTAGAAAAAGTCATCGAGAAAGTAGTAGAAGTAGAATCTAAGCTCGCTACAGCACCAACAGATTCTGCAATGCAGCTACTTTCTATCATGCAGCAAGAAGCGCGTCTAATCGACTTCCTAAAAGAAGACCTTACTTCATTCTCTGACGAAGAAGTTGGTGCAGCTGCACGTGTTATTCACACAGGTGGTCAAAAAGTACTGGCGGACTACGTAACGCTTGCTCATATCCGCAGCGAAGATGAAGAGACTCGCATCACAGTCGCTGAAGGCTTCAACCCTCAAGAAATCCGCCTAACAGGTAACGTAACGGGTAACGCACCATTCAACGGTACGCTTGTTCACAAAGGCTGGAAAGCAACTGACATGAACCTGCCTAAGCTTGCTGAAAACTACGATGCATCTGTAATTGCACCGGCAGAGGTAGAGCTATAATGGAACACCAAACTCAGACATCATCGCAAGAGCATCAGGAACCCAAGTTCAGCGTTGGTATCGATTTAGGTACTACACACTGTGTTTTGTCTTACATCGACACAACGAATGAAGATGCTCGTGTTGAAGTAATGCCAATTCCTCAGCTTACGGCTCCTGGTACCGTAGAAACTCGCAGCCAACTTGGCTCGTTCCTATACCAGCCGCACGAGCACGAGATGAACGAAGCGTCACGAGTTCTACCTTGGTCTTCTGAGCCAAAAGCACTAGTTGGTGCTATCGCTCGTAATCTTGGTGCTAAAACCCCTATTCGTTTAGTAGCAAGTGCGAAGTCTTGGCTATGCCATGGTGGTGTAAACCGTCGTGACGCGTTCCTTCCTGCTGGTAGCCCAGAAGAAGTGGAAAAGGTATCTCCACTAAAAACGACTGAGCTGTACCTTGAGCACCTTAAAGATGCTTGGAATCATGCAAACCCAGAACACAAGCTGGCTGACCAAGACGTAACGATCACCGTTCCTGCTTCGTTTGACCCAGCAGCTCGTGACCTAACCGCAGAAGCCGCTCGTAACGTTGGTTTCACTCATCTAACGCTTTTAGAAGAACCTCAAGCGGCTCTATACAGCTGGATCGACAACAGCAACGATAAATGGCGTGATGAAGTAGATGTTGGCGACATCGTGTTAGTTGTGGATATCGGTGGTGGTACTACCGACCTTTCTTTAGTTGAAGTAACTCAAGACGACGGTAACCTAAGTCTGAACCGTATCGCCGTAGGTGAACACATCCTACTTGGCGGTGACAACATGGATTTAGCTCTGGCTTACCGCCTGAAGATGAAGCTAGCACAAGAAGGTAAAGAACTGGCACCTTGGCAAGTTCAAACGATGACTCACGCATGTCGTGACGCAAAAGAAGCACTATTGAACGATGCAGAGCTTCAAGCTGTACCAATCGTGGTTCCTAGCCGTGGCTCTAAGCTACTTGGAGCTACGCTAAAAACAGAACTGACTCAGCAAGAAGTACAACAAACATTGGTTGATGGCTTCTTCCCTAAAGTTGCTGTGACTGATCACCCTGTTCAAAAGACACGTGGTGCACTTACTCAAATGGGTCTGCCTTACGCACAAGATGCAGGTATTACTCGTCACATTGCCGCATTCCTTTCTAAACAAGCGAACGCGCTTTCTGGAAATGGTGAAACGGCTCAACAAGATTTCAATCCGTTTGCAAATATGCCGGGCATGCCAGGCGCTGAAGCACCTACTGCTGACTTCATCAAACCAACAGCAATCCTGTTCAACGGTGGTGTTCTAAAATCTAACCTACTTGCTGATCGTCTTTCAGACACAATCAACGAGTGGCTGATCAATGCTGACGCTGAATTTGCGAAACAACTATCAGGCTTAGATCTTGATCTAGCGGTTGCAAGTGGTGCTTCGTACTACGGCGCGGTACGTCGTGGTCAAGGCGTTCGTATCCGTGGTGGTATCGCTTCTGCTTACTACGTCGGTATTGAAAGTGCGATGCCTGCAATCCCAGGTATGGCTCCTCCAATGGAGGCACTATGTGTTGCGCCATTTGGTATGGAAGAAGGATCAAGCGTTCAAGTTCCTAGCCAAGAGTTTGGTCTAGTGATTGGTCAGCCAGTTCACTTCCAGTTCTTCGGTTCAACTACACGCCGTGAAGATGAAGCTGGTACTCACCTTGATCACTGGGCGCCAGAAGAGCTTGATGAGCTTCCTGAAATCCAAGTGACACTGCCTGTTTCTGAAGGCCGTCGCGAAGGTGAGGTGGTTCCGGTTACTTTAGCTTCTCGCGTTACTGAGCTAGGAACTTTATACCTAGAAGCGATTGCCACTGACAATGGTCAGAAATGGCATGTTGAGTTCGACGTTCGTGAAGATTCGAACAACGACTCAAACTACGAAGCATAATGAATCAACGGCACCTTAGCGGGTGCCGTTATTTTATCAATACCATTCCCAACTCAGTCCACCCTGTTTCTCAGGAACGACGTAGACGAATAACAACAATAAGACCAAAGCTATCAACACACTGGTCATCACTCTGGAAGAATAAGGTTTTGTATGGCAACTCCTCGCTTTTTAGTCGGCATTGACTTAGGCACAACCAACACTGTGGTTGCCTACTGTGAAATTAACGACGACCTACAACACGCTCCCGTTTCCCTTTTCGAAATCGATCAGCTTATTGGCCCTGGTGAAGTGGTTCGTAAGCCTCTCCTCCCATCGTTTCGTTACCACCCAGCACAAGGTCAAATCTCCCCTTCAGACCTAACTATGCCGTGGGAACCAAACCCAGTTGAAGGCGATATCAAGAATGTTATCGTCGGTGAGTGGGCGCGTGAATTAGGCGCAAAAGTTGAAGGTCGACAAGTATCAAGTGCGAAGAGTTGGTTATCACACCAAGCGGTGGATCGTAGCTCAGACATTCTCCCTTGGGCAGGCGCAGCAGATGTCGATAAAGTATCGCCAGTTGTCGCAAGTGCTAGCTACCTAAATCATATTCGCCAAGCATGGAACTACCGTAATCCAAGCAACAAACTTGAAGACCAAGATGTTGTTGTCACGGTTCCAGCGTCATTCGATGAGACAGCACGCAAGCTGACACTCGAAGCCGCAGAGCTAGCCGGTTTAGGCAAGATTCTATTACTCGAAGAGCCGCAAGCGGTTTGTTACGACTGGTATGCACGCCACCAGCAAACGGCCGCGGAAGAACTCCAACAGATCCCGTTGATCTTAGTGTGTGATGTCGGCGGTGGTACTACCGACTTAAGCTTAATTGAAGCCCAGTTCAATGCGGATAACGATTCGGACAAACAAGGTCATAGTGAACTAACACTCGACCGTATTGGCGTTGGCGAACACTTAATGCTGGGTGGTGATAACCTAGATTTAGCTCTCGCTCACCTTGCAGAGCAGCGCTTCAACCAAAACAAGAAACTGAATGCCTCTAGCCTCACCAAACTGATTCAACAAACTCGCGCAGCAAAAGAGAGCCTACTTTCTGCTGATGCGCCAGACGATGTCAAAATCACCATGCTTGGCAGCGGATCCAAGCTTTTAGGCGGCACTAAGAGTATCGGCTTAACCAAGCAAGAAGTTCATCAAATCGCATTAGAAGGCTTCTTCCCACTGTCTGAATTTACTGAAACACCAGACAAACGTCGCAGCGCTGTAGTTGAATTCGGTCTGCCTTACGTTGCGGACCCAGCGGTAAGTAAGCACGTTGCTGAATTCCTGACAACGCATCAGCAAGTGTCTAAAGCGGCGCTACAAAATTCAGATGCGGTTCAATTCGATGACACCAAACCAGCTATTCCTGTCGGTGTGCTGCTTAACGGTGGTGTGTTCAACAGTGAACTTGTCACGGAGCGTATAACTCAGCTTCTAGGTAACTGGAACGGCGCTCCAATCACAGTACTAGATAACCCTCACCCAGATTGGTCTGTGGCATTAGGCGCGGTTGCGTTTGGTAAAGCTCGCCGTGGTGCCCAGCTGAAAATCGGTGGCGGTGCTGCTCGTTCTTACTTCTTGCATCTACAAGAAAAGAACAAGATGGGTAAAGCACTGTGTCTGCTTGCTAAAGGTACCGAAGAAGGCCAAGAAATCCGTTTGAACAGCCGTCGTTTCTCACTGACGTTAGGCGAGCCAGTTCGTTTTAACCTGCTGACTTCAACTCACGATCAAATTGCTCACGATACGGCAATTCAAAATGGTGTGATGGTCGATGTGGATGCCGACCTGTTCTCCCCTCTTCCACCTTACATCTCGACGCTGGAAGGCTCAGGCACAGCAGAGCTTCAAGCTAACCAAAAAGAGCGCGTTGAAGTGCTGCTCGCTTGTCAGTTAACCGAAGTCGGCACACTGAAAATGGAGTGCGTGAGTACTGAAGATAACTCGAAACGTTGGTTACTTGAATTTGAAGTCAGAAACAAACAAGGCGAAGAATCCGATAACTCTACACTTCACACACGCTTAGATGAGTGTAAAGAGCTGATCTCTCGTCTGTACAGTGGCAACAAGAAGAGTGCGGAATCGAAAGAGATCAAAACACTTTCGAAAGATCTTGAGAAACGACTCGGTAAACGCGATGAATGGGATTTCACCACCCTCCGTCATCTATTTGATACTTTGTCGTTAGGTCGTAAACGTCGTCGTCGCTCAGAAGCACACGAGAAAAACTGGTTGCGATTAGCGGGTTACTCACTGCGCCCTGGCTTTGGTGATCCTACTGATTCATGGCGTATCGAACAGATTTGGGGTCTCTACCAACAGAACATTCAGTTTAAGAACCACCAAGGTTGGACAGACTGGTGGGTTTTCTGGCGTCGTGTTGCCGGAGGTTTAAACCAAGAGCAGCAAGAGACAATCTTGGCTGACATTGCGAAGTACCTTCACCCAGGTGCTATGAAGAACCCTAAGAGTGCTAAAGATGCCCAAGACAATGGTTATGAAGCCATGGTTAGATTGGCGGCATCCCTTGAGCAACTCGAAGTGGAAGACAAAGTGCTTCTTGCGTCTTGGTTCCTAAGCAAAGCGATCAATCACAACCAGTTTGAACAAGCACACTGGTGGGCACTAGGTCGACTGGCTTCAAGAACCCCGTTATATGGCAGCCAGCACAGTGTAATTCCTAGAGAGCAAGCAGAGCAGTGGTTACCAAAATTACTTGAGCAGAACTGGCAGAAAGAGCAGATGATTGCCTTTGCCGCAGTGATGATTTGTCGTAAAACTGGCGACCGTCAGTTTGATATCTCTGACGATTATCGTAATCAAGTGATTGAGAAGCTAAAGCAGAGTAAGGTTCCAGAGTCTTGGTTAACGCTGGTTAGTGAAGTCACTGAGCTTTCCGAGAGCGAATCTAAGCGTGTGTTTGGTGATGCTTTGCCAAGTGGTTTAAGTCTAATCAACAGCTAGGGCTGAATGCAGGTCTTGCTTCTAAGCAGCTAGAAAAGAAAAAGCCACTTTCGATACGTTGAAAGTGGCTTTTTTATTGGTGGCTAAAGGCTGGTGTGTGTCGTTGATATGTAGCTTTCGGGTTAAGAGCCTCAGCCATGTTGCGGTTAATCATTGTTAATGTTTCGTTCCGTTTGGGTTGATAGTGAAGTCTGTATTCTCATAGATGTCAGACAGTTTTTTGGGTTTCTTTTCTTTGGCTCCTTTATTGGGTTGATTATGAGTTTCGCTCAAAAGCCATTCCTCATGCATTTTTGCTGAATCCAAGAATTCTGGATCCTCCATTGCTTCCTTGCGAAGTTTATTTACACGTTCGAGAGTATCCCAAATCATAATACTTCACCTCCACTAAGGCTACACTTCCCAATATAGGACTCCGCCCTATTGATTCAATACTTTCCGGTTAAACCATAGTGAATTTGTGATTTAGATATCGAAAACCGCCTTATAAGCACATTATTTAAACAGATAGAATTCACTTATTTTTATTAAAAAATAAATATGGTCGAAGTGTTTTTTATATGGTTTTTATAAACACACCCCCTATGGGCTATGCCTTTGTCTTATTAAAAATACAAGTAAATTACCACCTTCTAAAGAAGGTGGCTTTGTGTGAGCCCCCTAAAAGGGGGCCTTTGTTTAGTCCAACGCCAGTTGCTGCTGCTCCACGCGCTCTTTTTTCTCTTGATGTCTTACATAGCGTCGAATGATTTCTTCATTAACCCCTACGCTATCGACAAAATAGCCCCTTTGCCAAAAGTGGTTACCCCAGAGTTTGTTTCTCCTTAAATATGGAAATTTACTAAAGAGTTTTAAAGCTATTTTCTTTTTTATACATCGATAAACTTCTTTACCTACATTGTTTTTCAAAATCCTAAATCGATACTTTGGTGTCCACACTATGTGATATTGACATCTCCAAAATACGTGGGAAGCTTGATTATATCTGCTCATGTTATTTGTCCTCTTTGACTTCGCTAAAAATCAAGGGAGCATTTAACATGGGTAGAACTACAGGCAAAGCCAAACTGAATGATAACCACCTACTGAAGTAGGTGGTTTAGGGCTGAAAACGAAATGAAATACATTATTTCAGATTGCAAAGGCAGAAATTTGACATTAGAGTCAACAGTATGACATTCCAAAAAGGTGATCATTCATGCCATTTACCAATATCTATCAATCCAGCTCTAAATATGCCATCAATGATCTAGTGAAAGAAATGGACCTCTCTTTATGGAAAAGCATGCTCAATAACATAGCAGAAGTGCTTAATGCTCCCGCTGTTGGGCTTATTCTTACGTCTGAAGTTGGATTCCAGAACATTGCGATGTCTTCTTCACCCGGTGTTAAAGCGAATCCTGGCAAAATCATCCCCAGAGACATAAATTTGTACTGCAAGAAAGTGATGGAAACCAGAGCCATGCTTTATGTAAAAAATGCGTCTGGTAAAGAGGAATGGAGCGACAATCCCGAACTCACGCAGATGGGCTATGTCTCTTATCTAGGTTTACCGATCTTCCAATCGGACGGCAGCATGTTCGCAACACTTTGCGCGCTAGACACTAAAGAGAGGCGTTGTTGATCAAATCAGCTAAAGGACGTATCTATCCTACGGAACTTACCTGTTAGTTTCTAATAGGCATACCTAGTCCTAGAACTTTGTTCATTGCTTTGACGTTTGCTAACGCCTCACCAACTTGAGCGTTATAACATCTCAAGCTCAATGTGCCGCTAGTCAGTCCTTTATATCGGGACATTGCCGTCTCAGAGATTGAACGGTCGTGGTAGCCAGAGTC
>NZ_JAKEUW010000092.1:0-10175 GCF_022398115.1 Vibrio sp. Isolate22
TCATCATATAACGCACCTTATGCGGATTCACTTATGTTCATCATGCTGACTACCTAGCACTCACCCGATTGTGGTTATCAGGAGGATCGTTCTCTCGCGATTTAGATCCCGACTGGTGCATGACTACCAGTCTTCGTTACATTGTCAGACTCGCTACTTTATTCAGAGTCCTAGGTTCATCTGGTGATACAGATGGTTCACACATTAAGCGGTGAACAGCGCTTCATACGACCTCACGTCGCACGCCCCTTTATGCGTTAGTGCTAAAGCTCATTCACAGTCTGTTAATGCTAATTAGCGATACATTTTCTCATCTCTGCTCCTTTAGCGAAACACAACAAACAATCAGCCAGCGGCTAACTGTTTGTTGTGGTGCATAGAATGAGTGTTATGTTCTATACCAGTCGTTGAGAATCTACTTAACCCGCTATACCTCGAAGAACCTTTTTCATCCGTTCTTGAGCCTTTTCCATTCGATCAAAAAACTCTTGAATTTCTTCCGCTGCAAATTCTTGTCGACTGCATTCACGAACTTCAATGAGAGAATTTTTCAATGTTTTAGCGTCCAAATGTTCTAGGATATGATCGCGACCTTTAAGACTGAACACAATACAACACTCTTCTTGAACACACTCCAAGACATCTCCAGAAGCCATTCTCAACATTTGCTTAATAAAATTTTTCTCTATCAAAGTGGCTCCTTGGTAATCCACTTTAAACATATTTTTCATGTACAACTCCTTCCGCTTTATAACATCGTATTATGTGCTTGTTCCTGCATAGTGATCTTGGACTATTTCCTTAGCAAACTCTGTGGCGGCACTATGGTCATCAAACGTTTGTTTATAGAAATAGAAAAATGCGACCTCTAATTCAGCTAACTCTATGAATATAAAGTTATTTGTAGAGTGAAAGAAATGAAAGTCTCTGTTTGTGGTACGGATAACACAAAGGGAATTGAGCCTATCCGCCTTTGATTTCACACTCAATACTTTCAATGCTGAACGAAGATTTGAAAACACCCTTGCAGGACTTGTGTCCATAGATCCTTGGAACATTGCAATAGGCATTCTGCCAATAAAAGGAATGTATTCTGCGCCTTTTACCTTATTTAAGTTTCTGCGAAGATCAAGTATTTGGAATTTGTACTCTAGAGTTTCTAACCATAGGATGATTAACTCTAAGGTCTCTTGTGAGAACTCTTGGTGACTAACATCGACTCTTTCAAATTCATGCTTCAAGTGTCTCTCCAGAGAACCAAGGAGATTCGAGTTGCAATCTTTGCATGCAGGTAGTGTGGTTTTATTGTAAGTCTGAGAAATACCGTTAGTTGTTGTTTCGAAAGTTCGTTTCGTACAACGATTATAGACCCATTGAGGAATCACGTGCTCTTTGGTCAATTGCTCTTGAGAGCCACAAATTATGCACATTTCTGCTGAGTGATCGGCAATAATTACGTTGGTAACTTTCTTCTTATTTGCTCTGATTTTCTTTCGAAGTTGAACTAACTTTAACTGAATACTCATGTAAAAAATGACTCCTAACTCGCTCTGGCACATAACGCCAGCCATAAGGTGCGCCCCACTAAACTCACAAAGCCAACTGAACTTCAAACCAAAAATGCCGAGTGTAATGCGTCACTCTTAGTGGCCTTGTTATAACGCATTGTATGCTTGGTATGCAGTGGCTATAGCTTGAACAACACCAACTAAAACTAAACATACTGTTAAGTACTTTATATGATTTGCTTGCTTCACATTGTCGTTATGAACCTGTTCTTCTCTTTCCATTCTTTCAATGGTCTCAACAGCTTTGGGGCCAACTTTAAACCAACCTGAGTCTTTCTGAGGAGTAAGCTCACCTGTTTCAGCCCAAGACTCCAAGCATAACCCGACGAAAGCGATATCTCGCTCCTTATTAGGGTGATGTAGCCACATTCCACCCTCCAACAAGGGCATTACATTTAATCTGTGAAATCGAGTTCTAGGCTCAACTAACTGTTTTTCTACCATTGCTTTTAAGATCATGTGACGATCTTTTTTCAAGAGAGGTTTGGAATTGAAGTCAAATTGTTTACGATGTTTCCAACGACATAATAGCTTTTTATAACCAAAGAAGTCATTTATGAACCCGCTGAACAGGCCACCTGTACAGATCGTTAGAAAGTGATAATAATTGAGGACGTACATTTCGCTTTTTAAACCAATCAAGCGTGGGTATGCTAAATACTTTCTATATCGAGTTCCTTTGCCTCTGTTCTTAATCTGAACCTCAACACCTTTTTTTAACAATGCGGTAATCAGGTACTCATCACCAGTACCCTCGTCATCCCAACGAATCTGATAGTAATTGTTACGAGCCTCGTTGCGTTCATTTTGTTTAAAAAAGTACTTTAAAACTCTTTTGTACAGCACTAAAAACATACAACTCCTCAAAAACGCCAAACCACTTGCAGCGCCATTTCCTTAGTTTTATAACATTTTATTCAACGATCTGAAATCGTATACCCCCCTATGCTACCAGACACTTACAGGTAGAGATTACAAATTCGGTGCGTGAAGTGCTCATTACGTTAAATGATTCAGCTCTGGCTCATTTTTGTCCCTTCCAGCCCCTCAGCCCCCCCAGTGGCGACTTCGGACACCTGCCCAAGGTCGATACTCTCCTAAAGCGGTCAGAAAGTTTGTGACACTTTCTGAATGATTTATGAGTCACAAAAGTGGTATTAACTTTTGTATGAAACTGTGAGAAAACCATGGTTTATCGTAGTTTCAGTGAATTCAAAAGTGCAGTGGAAAGATGACTTTGGTCAGCAAACTAGAGGATCGCCATACTTAAACTAATTCATGTTTTTCTAAATTAGCAAAGTTACGAACAAACTTTTGTCCAGAACCTTCACAGTTGGCACTTCGTAACTCAGAAGTGCCCCAAAGTGAGCCAGAGAGGGATTAAACTCAGTTTGAAACCCTGTAACTTGACTTACTTTTCCTCATGCCTAGAGCTCCAACAATGTAGCTAAATGTTCTAATCCACAACAGACTAACCTTCAATCACACTCACGCACGAATATGTTGTTCAACTATTTCTAAGCTATTGAATAATTGAGAACTAAAGGGAAGTTTTTGATTGATAACATGCCTTGAATTGGAAGCAATATGTGCTTGCACGGTTTTCAACTAGAAATTAGATTCAAACTAATTATATGCATAATTTTCAGTTGGTTAGATAGGGTTCTTGAGATATGCTGAATACATAAATTCGTGCTGGTACGATATTAAAATGTTATGGCGCTCAGTAGATCTGCGGAAAATAATCATAAAGGAATTCGGAAAAGATGATACGTAATTTTTACACTTGTGATAAAGAAGTCGACGAAAATAGCCATGATGGAGAAGGTTCAATAGATATCTATCGTGCATTCAGGCGTAAAGATTTCGATGGTGCTTGGGACTTTGCCATCCGTGTCGTTATGCCACCGGGAAGCTCTATGGGTGAGCATACTCACGGAGACGATGAAGAAATGTATATCATTTTGAAAGGTGAAGGCACTATGACCATTGAAGGTGAGGACAGAAAGGTGGCTTCAGGAGATATGATAGTTAATAAACGTTTTGGCACCCATGGTTTGGTTAATACATCGGACAATGAAATTGAGTTACTAATAATCCAAGCAAGTCTAAAGTAAATCGCCACAACAAACGTTTAAGGTTTCAAAATACTTTTTCTAATCTGAGCGAAATGGTTTAGAGCAGCACACCTAAAACGTTTGTGTCCAAATGTGAGTTACGATACCAAAACACAATAAGCTTGTTCTGGTGTCTATTCAGTTATATCGACCCATTTCTTGATCTAACTCTGATAGCTCATTGAGAGCTTTTAAGCGTTCGTCTTGCGTATTGACCTCTTGAGCCGTTATCTCAAGTTTGTTGATAACGGGATTCGGGTCTCCATGCTCTGATTCATTTAGATCGAGTTTATTTTGAACTGTTTCTTTCATAAGTATCTACGTATTCCTGTTCTCTACCAACAGTGAAATTGAATAATTATGTACGTTACTATTCATCTTTAGGGCTAGATAAATCGGTGAGATTGAATGGTGGGTAACCACTATCGCAACAAACTACTAAGTTGAACCACCTATCGTGCCGCTTGCATCTGAAGCGATGCGCTCCACTTACTCTGACAACATTACGAGTATCTGATTGACAACATTTCTAACTTAAACACGGTGTTAGGAAAATGCCCGAGTTTGAGCGTAAGGTGCTCGATTCATTGCGTGAACCACTGGAGTCGGGTGAAATCATTATCTCGCGTGTGGCGGGCAAAACTCGCTTTCCTGCGCGCTTCCAATTAATTGGTGCATTGAACCCTAGTCCAACTGGTTACTATGAGGGTAATCAAGCGCGCGCAAACCCGCAGATCATATTGCGCTACCTCAACCGACTATCAGGGCCATTGCTTGATCGGTTTGACATGTCTCTCGAGATTCCATTATTGCCCAAAGGAATGCTCGCCGAAGGCGGTGATCGCGGTGAAACCACTCAAGTCGTGAAGCAAAGAGTAAAGCAGGCTCGTCGAACCATGTTGTCTAGAAACCATAAATCGAATGCACTACTTGGCAGTCGAGAGATTGAAAAGTACTGCCCGCTGCGACGCGAAGATGCGGAGTTTCTCGAAACGGCACTGCATCGTTTGGGGCTATCGATTCGCGCCTATCACCGAATCATCAAGGTCGCACGAACCATCGCTGATCTGGACGGTAACGAGCAGATAGAAAAGAAACACTTATCCGAAGCGCTCGGTTACCGCGCGATGGATAGATTATTGAAGCAACTTACGGCACAAGCTGTGTAGTGAAAAGCAGAAAAAAGCCTGCATAGATGCAGGCTTTGGTTTGATAGTGTATCCGTATCGGCTGAGTTAGAACTTGTAGTTTAAGCCAACTGAAACAATGTATTGAGACTCATCATAGAAGGTAATGTTCGAGTCGCTCGTGCCGTAACCTGCAAGAGAAACGAACGACCAGTTTTCCCAATCCATGAATTGATCATATTCGTAAGCTGCGAATAAGTTGATGTTATCGTCACTACGCTTTTTGTCATAGATTGGGTTGTTAGCGTCATATGAACGTTGGTTGTAGCCCGCTGTTAATGCGTATTGGTGACGACCCATACCACCAAATAAGCTGACTTCACCACCGAACTGTTCGAATGATTCAGCATTACCTTCCGCATCACTTGATTGGTAAATCAAAGATGGTACTAGCATCATGGTGCGGCTGATTGGCTGGCGGTACTGACCTTTCAAGTAGATGGTATCAGCATCACGCTTAAGCTCTTCGTATCCAACCAGATCGCTATCGACATCTTTGGTCGCGTAAGCCATATCCAGTGAGAAAGCTGAACCTGCGATGTTACTTAGCTTCAAACGGAAAGCATTACCAGTTTCATCGGTTTTGCTTCGAGCGACACCCTCTGCATAAGGGTTGGCCCAGGTTTCACCTGACATAATGGTTGGTAGTAGTGAAGCGTCAATAACCATGCCTGACTCAAGTTGGTATTTGTAACCAACCTCAAGCACGACGGTACCCGTAGCCACGTCATCACGTGCAGTACCTGTGTAGACTTGATGATTTAACTTTTCACCAAAGGTGTAAGCGATACTACCTAGCGGTGCGACAAGAAATGAGCTCTCAGATGAGGCTTTCTGGGTGTTTGATGAAATTGTGCTATTAGCATCGGTATCAAAGTTTGAGGTAGAGGAGGTTACCCCGGTGTTAATAGAGATTTCACCACTGAAGCCTTGCTCATCAGCAAGCTTGGCAAACGCGGGCGCAGCGGCAACGCTTAACGCTAATAACGTATATTTGATTTTCATTCAGAGGCTCCTTGCCCCAGTGATTGGCAGCAATAAATGGCTGTTAATAAAAAGTTATAGAAAACAACAAAATCTAAAGGTTCACTTTATCGCGCACCTTATAAAGGTTTATTGGATAAATGGGAAGTAGAACTAGACTGAGGACTGGCTTTACTTCCTATAGTGATTAAAAAGCGTCAGGTACAAAAAAGGAAGCCGAAGCTCCCTTATTTTTGATTTTTGATGGTTTTTTTACTTCTTCAGTAAGAAATTAACCAATTCGAAGTACTCGTCTAGGCTGCTGATGCCTTGCGCTTCTACCAAGTAACGGTTGTTAACCACAACTGCTGGTACACCAGAAAGACCGCTGTCTTTGAATGCTTTATCAAAACGACGAACCATAGAATCTACAGCAAAGCCGTTGTAGGCCGCATCGAATTTCTTCGCATCAACACCTTCATCTAAGAAGATTTGACGTAGTTCTGCTTCATCGCGTGGTGGCTTGTTCATGTTGTGAATGCGGTTAAACATCACTGGTACCATTTTGTCTTCCACTTTTAGTGCAATCATGGTCGCGTAAGCTTTGCTCATTGGCAGACCCATGTTACCACCCATGAATGAAACATGGTTTTTCTGTAGCTTAGCGTCTTTCGGTAACTGCTGTTTTAGCTGCTGGATGATAGGCTCAAAGCTATTACAGTGTGGACAGTAGAAAGAGAAGAATTCAGTTACCACAGGCTTCTTTGATGCTTCTAGATCAAGAACTTTGTAGTGCTCACCTTCGTTAAATTTCGCAGCGTGAGCTGACAGGCTCAACATGATCAATGAGAAAAATGCGAATAGCTTTTTCATTTATTCAATCTCCATTATGTTTGAATTTTTATCTAGTTGTATGTTGCGATTGCGGTTACCACTGAGGCATCAACGAAAGTGGTGGCTCTTGCAGGGTAGCAATTTGCTCTTTACAAGCAAGTACTTGTTGCTCCCAATATTTCGGGTCATTGAACCATGGGAAGGCCAACGGAAACGCTGGATCGTCCCATCGCTTAGCTAACCATGCCATGTAATGCACCATACGTAGACCGCGCAGGGGCTCAATTAGTTTCAGTTGTGAGCTATTAAAATCACAAAACTCTTGGTAATTCTCTAGCAGAATATCCAATTGCATCAGCTTATCTTGGCGTTCACCATTCAGCAGCATCCATAGGTCTTGGACCGCTGGGCCGTTACGCGCATCATCGAGATCGACGAACATTGGCCCATCGCGCCATAAGATATTACCTGGGTGGCAATCTCCATGTAGACGGATGTTCTCAATATTGCTCGGCCATTGACTCTCTAGCTCTTTGATCAGCATGTCGATGTCGTTAAAGAAGGCGTTCTCTAGATGCATCGGGATAAATTGAGAGTTTTCTAAGATCTTACGCGGTTGATGCAGATATTCATCTAGGCTGATCGTAGGGCGATGCTGAAAGGTTTTGGCTGCACTTGCTTTATGAATCCTGCCAAGGAAACGACCAACGCCTTCTAACTGATCCAGATTATCCACTTCATATTGTCTACCACCGACACTCTCAAACAGCGCGAACAGGTAGCCTTGATACTCATGCAGGGTAGCACCATTGATGCGTATTGGCGGCGCGACGGGAATTTCTTGGTCGATGAGTTCCAATGCAAAGTCATGCTCTTCTTGGATCTGTGCTTTGTTCCAGCGCTGAGGGCGATAAAACTTAACGACGTAGCGTTTACGGTCTTCATCGGTAAATTGATAGACCCGGTTTTCGTAGCTGTTCAGAGCGAGAAGCCCAGATTCTGCACGCACCCCAATGCTCTCCAGTGCGTACCACATGAAGTCGGGGGTCAGGTTATCAAAGTTAAAGGCTTGCATCGTCATATAATAAAAAAGGCTCATTACTGAGCCTTTTTCCATTTATTAGGTGTTATACCAATCGTGTGTGATTAGTATCAGAGCTTCTTGATAAAGCGGCTTTCTACTTCCATCGTAAACTCTTCATTATCCGAGAGTATAAACTGAATTGTCGAAACAGGTGAGCTCAGTTTCTCAGGATCAGCACCTAAACTGATAGGTAGGTTCAAAACCTCGCCCGGAGCAACCGTCACGGTCTGCTTGCCGTACCAAATTGAACCTGGTAATCCGCTTACTTCGAGCTTGTACTCTTGTTCTTGTTGAGTCTTGTTGATCACCTTTAGGGTATAGGTGTTTTCAACCAGTCCCTGAGTATTGACTCTGAACAGTTGGTTTCTATCACGCAGCACGCTCAAGCCTGCAGGGTCGACGCTCGCGATTTGTACAAAGAACAAGCCAAGCATCAGAACAAGTATTGCACCGTAGCCCAATAACTTAGGACGCATTACTTTAGTCGAGTGACCTTCAAGCCTATGCTCCGTGGTGTAGTTAATCAGACCTTTGTCATAGCCCATACGCTCCATGGTCTTGTCACAGGCATCAATACATGCACCACAGTTAATACATTCGTATTGCAGGCCGTCACGGATATCAATGCCTGTCGGACACACTTGTACACACAGGTTACAGTCAATACAGTCGCCAAGACCAAGTGCTTTTGGATCTGCCTTGCGAGAACGAGGACCACGGCTCTCACCACGCTTGTTATCGTAGCCTACGATGAAAGTGTCTTTATCAAACATCGCAGATTGGAAGCGAGCATAAGGACACATGTGCAGACAAACAATCGAACGCATCCAACCAGCGTTAGCATAAGTACAACCTGCGAAGAACAGTACCCAGAACACAGGCCAGAACGAAGAGTTAAAGGTAAAGAAACCAACCACTAGTTCTTTGATTGGAATGAAGTAACCAACAAAGGTCAAACCGGTCGCGATAGCAATTGCCCACCATGCAATGTGCTTGATGGTTTTTCTGATCATCAGATTGGTGGTCAACTTGCCAGAATCTTGTTTTCTTCGCTTATTGGCAGCACCTTCGAGCTTTTCTTCGAACCAGATGTACATGAAGGTCCACACGGTTTGCGGGCACAGGTAACCACACCACACACGGCCTAAAAAGGTGGTGATAAAGAACAGGCCAAAGGCGGCAATCATAAATAAGATCGCAAGTAGGGTGAGATCTTGCGGGTATAACGTGGTGCCAAAGAAGTTGAACTGCTGGCTACCGATATCGAGCAAGATTGCTTGTCGCTCACCAAATGGAATCCATGGGATTAGCGCAAAAAGTAAAAGTAAGAACCAACCACCGTAGCGGCGTAATTGTTGGAATTTACCTTTGCTTTCTCGAACATAGATTCGGTTACTTGGGTTAAATCGATCTCCATTACCTTTATGTGTCTTAGGGTTAAAGGTTTTAGGAGTCACATCTTTAATATCGATTTTATCCTGACTCATGGACTATCCTTTTGGTGGCTATACCCTTCTTCGAGAGTATTGACGACATTGCTTTAAAAATATGATGTTAGAGGATCTAAGCTTAAGTTTGGTGCAAGGCTGAAAGAGCACTCACTCTTATTATTTTAGAAGACCCTTATGGGTGGCGATTATAGCGACAATATTGTTCTCATTTCTTTAACGCTATCAACCTTTAACAACAAAAGTCATAACAGTTGTGACGAAAAAATAGCGAACAGAAACCAAAAAGCGACCGGGTGGTCGCTTTTTTAAATTGAGCTATTTATCTATAACGCAATGGCGTTTTAACACATAGAGGTGATTAAAGCAGGCCACGTGCTTTTAGGATTGCAGTTTTGAAATCGTCTTCTTGGTCTTTTTTAAGGCCTGGAATCATTTCATCTTTCTCGCTGTTGCGCATTTTCAGATGGTAGATAAGTACATCGTCAGTCAGGTCTTCAAGCTTGCCATCGTAGCCTGCTTCTTTTGACAGCTTAATGATGAACTCTAATAAGTTAAGCTCTTGATCTTTCTGCCACTCAGGCTCCATCAGTTCAAGCAGTTCTTCTATGCGGTGACACTTCATACTTTATTCTCCACAAATTTTATAATGATTTGTGGTTAAGGTATCAAATCGGTTAAGGAATACCAATGTGTAAACGCATTTCCAGAGTATGCCGGGCAAGAAAAAAGGTTCATCGCGGCTTTCCGGGGAAAGCCGCTTTTATCTTCAAGAAGAAGTAGTCTGTATCTCGATACCCATACCCCATTCGCTTGATTAACTTTATTTTGTTGTTTATCCCTTCCAATGTGCAGGTGTTGAGCGGATAACTTGCCGATCCAATAATACCGTGAAGATAAGGCCTCAGTTTTCGTGCGAACTCTTTCAATGGCTTAATTCCACTTTCTTGCACTTGTGCCCACCATACCTCCCA
>NZ_JAKEUW010000093.1:0-9835 GCF_022398115.1 Vibrio sp. Isolate22
TCATGGATAGCCTCGGCTTCAAGACCGCAAAGGCATTTAGCCTCAGAGTTAGGTTTAAGAGTCAGTGTAATAAGTGATGCTGTCTGGTGAGACTTTACTATTTTAAAGCCTTCCCAGAATGAAGATAGGAAAGTATGATTCGGCATGAAAACGGTAGTTTGTGTATGATTTTTGTTTGGCGACTAAACCATATCACTTACTACCGTTTTTGTTTTTAGTTCCCGCTAATCCGCGATGAACCTTTTTTTTGCCTCAAGAAAACCAATCTCCTACACCGCTATAACAGTCTTTACTTACAATAGTTTAGTATCTTACGACAACCTTTCACCCCAAAAGGTTCGCCTGAATTTGCAGTTATATTTTCAGACAGTGAGATACTCGTATCACGTTTATTTAAACGCTCGTTTGATTTAATTAACAACTTCTTTACAATGCTTCAGGTCAGACCTCTTAACTTTAAGGAGAAACCATGGGCAAACAGGAAGTCAAAACGCGTTCTGGAGAACGTGTTGCCGTTGTCGCTGGATTACGAACCCCATTCGCTCGTCAGAGCACAGAATTTAGTCAAGTGCCTGCGGTCGACTTAGGCAAAATGGTTGTGAGTGAAATGCTTGCAAGAACTGATGTCGATCCTGCGCTAATCGAACAAGTCGTGTTCGGCCAAGTTGTTCAGATGCCAGAAGCGCCAAACATCGCGCGTGAAATCGTGTTGGGTACCGGTATGGATATCAATACCGATGCTTACAGTGTGACTCGAGCGTGTGCGACCAGCTTTCAAGCAGCAGTCAACGTGACCGAAAGCATTATGGCTGGCACGATTGATGTCGGTATTGCTGGTGGTGCGGATTCTTCTTCTGTATTGCCTATTGGCGTTTCCAAAAAGCTAGCTGCAAATTTATTAGCACTGAGCAAAACCAAAACCATGGGCCAAAAGCTGAAAATCCTCAAAACACTTTCAGTGAAAGATTTGATGCCAGTGCCGCCTGCGGTTGCTGAATACTCGACTGGTTTATCGATGGGCCAAACCGCTGAACAGATGGCAAAGACACACGGTATTACTCGTGAAGCTCAAGATGCACTTGCTCACCGTTCTCACTCTTTGGCTTCTCAAGCATGGAAAGAAGGCAAGATTAAAGATGAAGTAATGACGGCATTTCCAGCACCGTATAAAAAGTACCTAGCGGAAGATAACAACATTCGTCATGACTCTACGGTTGAAGGTTACGCCAAACTTCGTCCTGCATTCGATAGAAAATACGGCAGTGTGACTGCTGCGAATGCAACGCCGCTGACTGATGGTGGTGCAGCTGTGATGTTGATGCGCGAAGGCAAAGCGAAAGAGCTAGGCTTAGAAGTGCTGGGTTACATTCGTGGCTATGCGTTCTCAGCTATTGGTGTTGAAACGGATATGCTTATGGGCCCGACTTATGCGACCTCACAAGTGTTGAAAAACACTGGTTTGGAGCTTTCGGACCTTACGCTTATCGAGATGCATGAAGCATTTGCAGCTCAAGTTCTAGCGAATGTGAAGATGTTTGCTAGTGATGAGTTCGCACAGAAGAATCTTGGCCGTGATAAAGCGATCGGTGAGATTGATATGGATAAGTTCAACGTGCTGGGCAGTTCAATTGCTTACGGTCACCCGTTTGCAGCAACTGGCGCGCGTATGATGACTCAAACATTACGTGAATTAAAACGTCGCGGTGGCGGCTTGGCACTGAATACAGCATGTGCAGCTGGTGGTTTAGGTGCAGCAATGATCTTGGAGGTAGAATAATGTCTACGACTCTTGATGCAACAACAGAAAAAGAAGTAGTCACTAACGCGGAGTCAACTCCAGTGACTGAAGCACCGAAAAAGAAAGCGACCGCATTCTCTCTTAACATCGATGACCAAGACATTGCTTGGCTAGCGATTGATGTACCAGGCGAGAAAATGAACACGCTACAAGCGGCGTTTGCTGAAGAGATGAAAGCGATCTTTGAACAGCTAAAAGAAAAACAAAGCCGTGTTAAAGGCCTAATTGTTCACTCTCTTAAGCCAGATAACTTTATCGCGGGTGCAGACGTTCGAATGCTGGATGCGTGTAAAACTGCTGATGAAGCACAATCTTTAGCACGACAAGGTCAGGAGATGTTCCAAGCGTTATCTGATCTTCCTTACCCAGTTGTTGCTGCAATTCATGGCCCATGTCTTGGTGGCGGTTTAGAGCTCGCATTAGCGTGTGACTACCGTGTATGTACCGATTCAGATAAGACACGTCTTGGTTTGCCTGAAGTTCAGTTAGGTTTACTACCAGGTTCTGGTGGTACACAACGTCTGCCTCGTTTAATTGGCTTGCTACCCTCACTCGACCTGATTCTTACAGGCAAGCAACTGCGTGCTAAGAAAGCGAAATCGCTTGGTGTTGTAGATGCTTGTGTTCCAGATACGATTTTGCTTGAAGTAGCGAAAAGCTACGTCGAAAAAAATACGGGTAGCAAAAAAGGTAAGCGCCTTGCTTCTAAAAGCCAAGCTTCGACGAAAGAGAAACTGATCTCTCGTAACAGCCTTGGTCGTAAAGTGATTTTCGAACAAGCTGCGAAGAAGACCAATCAGAAAACTCGTGGTAACTACCCAGCAGCTGACGCGATTCTTGACGTGATTCGTTATGGTCTAGAGAACGGCTTTGAAAAAGGTCTTCAGTACGAAGCGAAGCGTTTCTCTGAGTTAGTAATGACTTCTGAGTCAAAAGCGCTTCGTTCTATCTTCTTTGCTACCACTGAAATGAAGAAAGAACACGGTGCAGATGCAGAGCCAAAAGCGGTAAAGCGTGTTGGTGTGTTAGGCGGCGGACTGATGGGCGCAGGTATTAGCCATGTGAGTGTAGCGAAAGCAAAAGTACCGGTTCGTATTAAAGATGTATCAAATGATGGTGTTCTGAACGCGCTTAACTACAACTACAAGTTATTCGATAAGCAGCGCAAACGTCGTATTCTGAGCCGTGCAGGTCTTGAAAGTAAGATGCTTCAGCTTTCTGGTGGTATCGACTTTACGAGCTTCAACCACACAGACGTGGTGATCGAAGCGGTGTTTGAAGATCTTGACCTTAAGCAGTCTATGGTTGCAGACATTGAACAAAATGCGAAGCCAGAGACTATCTTCGCGACGAATACTTCATCACTGCCAATCCATAAGATTGCAGAGAAGGCGAAGCGCCCTGAAAACGTGGTAGGTCTTCACTACTTCAGCCCTGCAGAGAAAATGCCACTAGTTGAGGTTATCCCTCATGAAACAACGTCAGAAGAGACTATCTCGACGGTAGTAGCATTGGCGAAGAAGCAAGGTAAAACGCCGATTGTTGTTAAAGACACGGCAGGTTTCTACGTAAACCGCATTCTTGCTCCATACATGAATGAAGCGGCACATCTGCTACTAGCGAATGAGCCGATTGAAAAACTGGATAGTGCGCTGCTAGATTTTGGTTTCCCGGTTGGCCCAATTACCTTACTGGATGAGGTTGGTGTGGATATCGGTGCTAAGATTATCCCAATTCTTGTCAATGAGTTAGGCGACCGTTTCCAAGGCCCTGATGTGTTCGACATTCTTCTGAATGACAATCGTAAAGGCCGTAAGAGCGGTAAAGGTTTCTACACTTACAAGGGTAAGAAGAAGGAAGTCGATAAGTCTGTTTACAAGCTCCTTAAGCTGCAACCTGAGCCGAAGCTAAGTGATAACGACATCGCAATGCGTTGCGTGTTACCTATGCTGAATGAAGCGGTTCGTTGCCTAGACGAAGGCATTATCCGCAGCCCTCGTGATGGCGATATTGGTGCTATCTTCGGTATTGGTTTCCCTCCATTCCTGGGCGGTCCGTTCCGTTACATGGACCAAATTGGTATTAAGTCACTGGTTGAGATGATGAACGATTTTGCTGTTAAGTACGGCGATCGCTTCGCACCATGTGATGGTCTACTGACACGTGCTGGCCTGGATGAATCTTTCTACAAGTAGCTCTTTAGTAAGCTAAATATTGAGCCCGTATCAAGCAGTTGATGCGGGCTTTTTTTCTGGGCAGTTTGGAATATATGAGATTCCCGACTCAGTCGTTCCTCCTTCTCGGGAATGACGGGGGAGTTATGCGTTTTGTCTGGAAGAGCTGATTGCTATGAGAGACTCCCGACTCGGTTGTTCCTCCCTCTCGGGAATGATGAGGAGAGTTATTTATTCTGTAAGCTATTGTACTTTGCAGAATGGTAATCAAACGCATCTCAATCAAAACTAACGTCATCTCCTAAAGCGACGGAGGAGCGTAATAGGAGATCTGATTTTGTGCTTCATCCAATAAAAAAGTTGATGCTTTCACATCAACCTTTTGAATTGTTAGCCTGTTAATTAGCCAAGCTCAGTATCTTTCGGGCGCAACTGGAACTCATCAATAGAGCCAATCTCGACACCTGCAGATAGCTTATCTTCTTCGCTATGAGCGTTGCCGTGAGCGTGCATAATCAGTCGGTTCGCAGTGCGTGGCTTAAGCTGGCTGACCACAAAACGCATCATATCTGAGCGCGTAAGCCCTTTGAGCTCTTCTAGTACTCGTTCTCTCTGATTGAACTCCAAATCCTTATTGCCTATCGCGACCCATAAGCGCTGAGCACGCCCTCGCAATGTGGTATCTGGTGTTGATATTTGATTCCAAAGGCCTCGCTTACTACTGTGCCATTGGTAGTCGTTCAGCTCCAGCAACACCATGTAAAAGGCGTTGAGAAACTCATCGATTGAAACTAGTAAATCAGCAGGAGCAGCATTCGGCGATTGCACGTAAAGCACAATGCCAGGATGTCGATTCAGCGGCACGTTGCCGGTACCAACCATGTAGCCCAGTTGCTGCTTAGTGCGTATTTCATGGAAGAACGTCGCCGACATCAAATGGTTGGCTAACGAATACAGCGCAATATTTTTGGGCGAAATATCAGGGCATTGATAATAAACCACGATCGCTGAATCATCTTGATTGCAGACTACTTCACGCTGGAAGCTACCGTTTTCACCCAGCATGATCAGTGGACGTAGCGATTCTTCATAAGCCTGATCTTGAACTCGTAGTGCATCCTTGAGGGTTTCAGCCATTTTGTGAGCGTCTGCTTGTCGCCAATCACCATACACAAACATCTCAACATGAAGCTCAGCCAAAATAGATTGAACAAATGAAGAGAGTTCATCGACTTCAATCGTTTCGAGCGCTTCAATGAGCACCGTATAAGGTGGGTTGTTGGGCTGTAAAATGCCCGTCATCGCGTTAAACAGTTGCGAAATTGGACGGTCTTGCGACGCATTATTCCAGTTTCTGAGAAGTTGATGCTTAATGGTTTCGAAGCGTGTTGGACTAAAGTCGCGTGCCTGAAAGCGCTCTAGGATCATATTGAGCAATTGTGGCTGCTTTTCGCTGAATCCAGAGAGTGTCAGTGTGACGCCCCCTTGATGGGTATACATGTTATAACCCATGCCCGCTATTTCTGCTTGATAGGTCTCTTTTTCCAGAGAATCTAAGAACATCTCGACACATAAGCGTGTTTTAACGATATTTCTTGGGCTAGCGACCGAGTGTGGACTATCGATGGCGATATACACCACGCCCTTTGGCACTCTGAATTGGTGATCCTGTAGATGCCATAGCTTAAAACCATCGAGCTCTTGCAACAGCTGCGGATGCTCAGCGTCACCTTCAAGTTCTGCTGGGTCTAGGTCGTAGCAAATAAACGGATTTTTACCGGGTAGCTCAAACTGCCAACCGGGATTAATGCAGGTGAAGCATTGAATTTGCTCTGCTGTAAAAGGAGTCACCGAATAAGGCGTAAAGTACCATTTTGCTTCTCTGTCATATTCAAAACCTTTGGCAATAATGGTCGCACGCATATTGTCGACGGTTAAGTAAGGAAGCAGTGAGCGTTGTAGATCTTCGTCGAAATGCGACATTTTATAGTCGCCATACACCACATCTTGTTCTTGATAGTGCTGCATGTTGATAACCAAATGGCTGACGACATCGAGCGGTCTTGCGGGCTCTTGAAAACGGAAAGCGGACTCTAAAACGGCACGTTTTTCAAGGTAGCGCCACTCTTCAATGCCTTGTTGTTCAATCAACTTGATATATTGGAACACCGCTTGGATGATGTGGTCTGTTTTGGTTAAGCCTTCGATAGTTAATGAGCAACTCACCGTGAAATCACGATAGTTACTACCGCTAGCGCCACCGCCAGCAGAGAGTGATGTTATCCAACCTTTCTCTTTGAGCTGCATCATCAAACTGCCTTCTCCTTCGTAACCTAATAGGTGTGCGAAGAATGACAGCGGTTTGACACCATAGTGTTCATCCATGCTCGGCATAGGGAAGGTTAAGGTAAGTTTGCGGACATCCTTAATCGGTTCTACATGTACTTGAACACCAGTACTTAATTCGCCAACAATAGGCACCTCAACCTTTTTGCCTTGAAGGTTGTGATTGGGGATGGAGTTAAAGCGCTCCTCAACCCAGTTTTGCATCTCATCTAATGATTGATTGCCGGACAGCGTCAGGGTCATTAAGTCCGCAGAGTATTGCTGCTGGTGGAATGTGAGAATCTCTTCGCGAATGGTGACGCCATTTCTGTCACCTAACGTATCGATATTACCGACAGAAAACTTCGAGAATGGGTGGTTGTGATTAACCAACTCTTTGGTAACTTGGTATAGGCGTCGCGCATCGTCGTTGAGTTTCATCTTGTATTCTGAATCAACGGCTTGGCGCTCTTTATCTAGCGCCTCTTCGTTAAATAGAGGGGCGGTAAAGAATTGGCTAAAGCGATCGAGAGCGGCCTCAAAAGCATTCAATTCAACGTCAAAGAAGAAGCAGGTGTGCTCTGTTCCAGTCCAGGCATTATTGCTGCCACCATGTTGGCTGATAAAGCTTTGGAACTCGCCGACCTTTGGATACTTTTCAGTTCCTAGAAATAGCATATGCTCTAGGTAATGTGCTAAACCTTCTCGGTCGGCAGGATCATCAAAGTGCCCGACATTAACGGCGAGTGCAGCTGCAGCTTTTTGAGCGCTATGGTCTTGAACCAAAAGTACTCGCAATCCGTTATGTAAGGTGAGGTAACGGTATTGATGTTCATCATTGGGGCTTAAATGCACAGGAGCATCTCCGAAGAAGGTGGTTTTTAAATTATGTACCCGATGGTTCGGCGTGCAAACCTTGTGATCATATTTTGGGATATGAAGTGCTTTTTTGGCGACTTCTGAATCACTTTGTCGATTTTTATCAGTGATTTATTTTCTTTTAACAAGATTGTTAAGAAAGTCGAACTCTTTAGCAAGTGACTTGATATAATTATTTATATAGACTGCGGCTCCCTTCGGATTGAGGGCCAAACGCTAAGTAGCGTATCGCTGATATGGGATATATCGACTTTCGAAATGTTACGTAGACAGGACTGAACATGAAAATATTCATAATGCGCCACGGTGAAGCAGAACATTTTGCTAACTCGGACGCAGAACGAGCGTTAACTAAGCGCGGTAAAATGGCGTCTCTTGCGGTGGCTCAAGCTGCAAACGAGCAGGGCATCAGCCAGTTTGATAAAGTACTAGTGAGCCCATACTTGAGGGCACAAGAAACGTGGTTAGAGATCTCTCAGGCGTTTTCTGGAAAGAAAGTGGAAACCTGTGATGACATCACGCCTTATGGAATGTCTGATGATGTGTTTGATTTGACCGTGGCAATGGCTGAAGTAGAAAAACTAGAGACCATTTTATTTGTTTCTCATTTACCTCTAGTGGGCTACTTAACTGCTGAATTCGCAACCGGTATGGCGCCACCGATGTTCCCAACATCAGGTTTAGCCTGTATTGAATTCGACCTTGAGACACAAAAAGGCGAGCTGCTGTGGAACATCAACCCATAACTTAGGGTTTGATAGAACATAGAGCGACAGCCAGAATAGAAAAGGGCACCTCAGTAATTGAGGTGCCCTTTGTTATTTGGTGTGAAGTGATCACGACTCGTTCTATTTCTCTGGAATTGAGAGCAACACTAACAGTGCACCATTGCCACCAAACTCAAGAGGCGCTTGGTGAAAAGCCATCACATCTGGGTGTTGAGCCAACCACAAAGGCACTTTCTCTTTTAAGATGTGCTTACCGATGCCGTGCTGGACACAGGCACATGCGACACCTTCTTTGACACAATGTGCGATCATGGCGCCAAGCTCGCGTTTGGCTTCTTGTTGAGTCATGCCATGCATGTCTAGATAGACGTCTGGAACATAGACACCACGACGAAGTCGTTTCACTTCATACTTAGAGACATCGTCACGCGCATAGCGTGTTGGGCCCTCTTCGCTAAGGTGCGGAATGAACTCATCTGAGAAATAAAACTCGCTGTCACTGGCTTGTCTTGCCGTTCGAGTAATTTCTTTTTGTTTGGCATTTCTTTTTGGCTGCTGGATTATGGTATCCTGTTGCAACTTTTTAACGCCCTTTACTGCATCGCTGAACAGGGCGAAATCGTCATCGAAATCGGTGTCTTTTTTGCTCATCAGGTTATGAATTCTAATTTGAAACGTAATTAGCAGTATTGTAGCGCTTTTCGGAGACAATTTTGGATAAGATTTTTGTAGAAGAAGCGGTATCAGAACTACACACGCTTCAAGATGTGATTCGTTGGACTGTTAGCCGCTTCAATGCAGCGGGCCTATTTTATGGTCACGGCACTGATAATGCGTGGGATGAGGCGGTACAACTTATTTTACCAACTCTTTATCTGCCGATTGATGTTCCTTCACATGTATTGAACTCTCGCTTAACGAGCAGCGAGCGTCTACGCATTGTTGAGCGTGTAATCAAGCGTATCAATGATCGCACACCAACGGCTTACCTAACGAACAAAGCTTGGTTCTGTGGCCTGGAGTTCTTCGTTGATGAGCGTGTACTTGTGCCTCGTTCTCCAATTGGTGAGCTTATTGAAGCTCAATTCCAACCTTGGTTAACTGAAGAGCCGACTCGCATCATGGATCTTTGTACGGGCAGTGGCTGTATTGCTATCGCTTGCGCACACGCATTCCCGGAAGCCGAAGTTGACGCAATTGACATCTCTACAGATGCATTGCAAGTTGCAGAGCAGAATGTTCAAGATCACGGCATGGAGCAACAAGTGTTCCCAATCCGTTCAGATCTGTTCCGTGATCTGCCAAAAGAGAAATACAACCTGATCGTGTCTAACCCGCCATACGTGGACGAAGAAGACATGAACAGCCTGCCAGATGAGTTTACCCATGAGCCAGAACTTGGCCTAGCAGCAGGTTCTGACGGACTTAAACTGGTTCGCCGAATCCTAGCTAACGCGCCAGACTACCTGACTGATGACGGTATTCTGATCTGTGAAGTAGGTAACTCAATGGTTCACATGATGGATCAGTACCCAGAGATTCCATTCACTTGGATTGAGTTCTCTAATGGTGGTCACGGTGTATTCATGATGACTCGCGAGCAGCTAGTTGCTTGTGCTGATGAGTTTTCTATCTACAAAGACTAATTAGCACAATGACCGAATCAAAAGCCGCACTGAATAGTGATGTGACCCCGTAAAGTTGGACATTTCTGTTAAGCGGCTTTCAAGGCCTGAGTTCGATATTCTATCGGAGTCAGGCCTTTTAGTTTCACTTTTATACGTTTGGTATTGTAGTACTCGATGTATTCTTTAATTTGCTCTATCAGAGCATCTGCATCTTCAAAGCTTTGGTTGTGATACATCTCTGTTTTGAGTAAAGCAAAAAAGTTTTCAGCAACCGCATTATCCAAGCAGTTACCTTTTCTCGAC
>NZ_JAKEUW010000094.1:0-9575 GCF_022398115.1 Vibrio sp. Isolate22
TATCGAGATCTCATAACTGCTTATAATCTCAAGCAAAGTATGAGTAGGAAAGGAAACTGCTGGGACAATGCTTGTGTTGAGAGTTTCTTCCATTCTATGAAAGTGGAAGCGATCCAATATGAGCCGATTATGACGAGAGAGCAGATGCGCCAAACGATCTTCGAGTACATAGAGGTTGATTATAATCGAACGAGAAGGCACAGTGCTCTTGGGTATCTAAGCCCAGTTAACTTTGAACAACAAAATGTCTCTTAATGAAGTGTCCAGTCTGGCTGGAGCAGATCACTTGTCCTTATTCACGTTCGGTATCGCGGTCGCGCCAGGTTTATTAATCCATATATTTTTACCATAAGTCTTCATTCTCATTCAGCCCCTTCATAGTCGTGAAGGGGTAACAATCCAAATCCCTCCTTTACAATGAATTCCATGAGAAAAACTTTAATCTTCAAAAATAGGCTTGTTAATTTCAAAAATTGCTCTCGACCTTATTTAACCTATCCCAATGAAATTGCGTTTGGAGTTGAAGAGCACTATGAACAAGTTAATCAAAATTCTTATTAGTTGTTCACTAACAGTTATAGGGACTGCTGCTGTTGCGAAATCAGTGTACATCATCGGTTCCATAACGAGTGTGCCGCCAAAAGTAGAGTTTACTTACCCTAATGAAATCTATCGTGGCGTGAAAGAGTATTCAGCCTTAGCTAAAGAAGCCGCAGCATCTGGTTGTAGATTAGAAACAGTGCGAGAAGAAGCGTATACGTCTGACAGTAGCAATCTAAAGTGTTTCTTCGAATGGACAGGTGATACCGACCCGAGCTGGAATGCGAATGGATTAGCGCTCGATGGTCGACCTACCGCAGCTGCAGGAGAGCATTACCGTTCATATCGCATTTCTTACTTCAATGGTATTGAGAAAGAACGCATCACATTGATTGAAGACAGCGTGGCCTACACTATCCTTGAACCCGTTCCGCCTGTGATTGTAAATGTCACCACGGACACTACTTCAGCTCAATATCAAGGCTTGAGCTTCATTACGCACGATAAGAATGAAAAACTTCGCAAAATTACCGTTGAGGTCGAGCCTCGTCCATTTGATCAGGTGGTGGCCTTAACTCAGTTTGGTGAATCGTGTGAGGTGCCTGAAGGCCAAGATTCATGTGTGGTCGCCATTTCTGCCTTTCATCTATCTGGTGACGATTCACTGACAGGGCAACTTACCACAGCATTAAAAGTCTCGGATAAATACGATGTCGTATCAGCCCCGAACAGTCAGATCCAATACGCGTGGGATTACAGACCACCCGTTATTGAGCAGTATGCTGTCAAAGCTGTCGGAGATACCACTAGCAATGATATTTCGATTGATGTTGGTGGAGAAACGGTGGTTGTCCAAAACAATGAAGCTGTCGTCGTTCTCAGTTCGCCGCACAGTACCGATACAGCAAATAAGTGGTGGTTACCATCCAAGGTTAGTTTGAGCTTTGAAGAGCATACAGATCATGTCGGTGTATCCGATTTCGTTACGTTAGAGGGTAGGGATATAGGCGATTTATTCAGAAATGAACACGTTACCTATACCGAGAAGACAGTAGACAGCTTTGGTATCCCTCAACAGATTGGCAACAAGTTTGTCTATCGAATTCCGCTCAGTTCAGTGGTAGATGGATTTTATCAAGGCAACATAAAAGCCTTAGATAGATTTGCAAACAGAGGTGACAAGGAAGTGACTGCAATGCAGTTAGACCGTTTACCTCCTGAGATTCGTCTGTACAACAATGACACGCTCTTTAGTACTGGTGATGAAATCAACTTCATGGAGCATATGATTTTCACCGTGCAAGATGAAACCAGTATTGAGAATGAAATCACTGATATTTTGCTTGATGGCGTTCCCGTTGAGCATATTGGTGAATTCAAGATGGCTCGTGCGATCAAAATGGAAACCCCATGGGAGTCCAATACGGTTCATAAAGTCATTGTGCGTGGTAAGGACGGGAACAACAACGTAGTTCAAAGAGAGTATTCCATTTCATTCTTACCTTTAGACTTCGAATACGACAACATCAGTGATCGCAAAGTGGCACTTGTGCAGAACCAAGACATCACATTCGCACAAACGAAAGGTCGAGCTTGTAGAATGTTCAAGTCAGAGCATGAGGCGGTACAAGGGATCAAAAACCCGACTCAAATGACTTGTTCAGTGAACTGGACAGTCATCCCTCAAGGTTTGGAAGAAGCATGGGATACTGCGAGCCCTGAACTGATTGGTGTATTTGAAAATACGGGTCCTGCGACAGTGGAAGCTGAGATTTATATCCATGACTCTGAAGGCCGAAAAAACTTAATCAAAGTCGACGATACAAGCCTAATCGTTCATACCCCAGATACTCCAGAGATCATCTTCGACGACGACGGTATGTTTGAAGATAGCATATATGCGGTTGAGATGGGGCAATCTAGAATCGGGAGATATCGAGTTAAATCAGCGGCGTCGCCTATTTACATTACGCTCCTTAAAAATGGTGAAACCTTAGAAAGCCAATACATCAAACAGTCGAACCGATACACCGAGCACACTATCACTAAGGTAATCACAGACAGAAACAGTGCAAACCACCGAGATTTGTGGCAGATGGATGATTATGCCGTTCAAGTTCATTACGCCCGTTTACCAGAGCAAGTGATTGAGAGTGCGGTGAAGACTTATGCGGTTCCTTCTACACGAGCAAGGCTCAAGGTTGAGCAAACTTCTCGTGAAACGTCCACCGTTGACACATTCAAGGTTAAATCGAAATTTGGGCTGTATAGTAGCTTTTACCGAGATGTCGTATACAAATCTGAAGAGCTTGGTGATTGGTCTGTTCGAATTGCTGTCATGGACAAAGAGAAGAACCTACATGGCCTGACGGATTGGCAAGATATGAACGAATCAGGTATGAATGACTTTGATGTAAACTTCTCATCAGATGACATCGGTGACCTTCGATTCTATGCACAAGCGAAACTAAAATCGCCAAATGAAAATTATGTTTCAATGGTTCGCTCTCAACGCGGGACATTGAAAATCATGAAAGGAACGGCAATCGAAGGTGAACTGCGTACACTGCGTATAACGGGTTCTGTACCGATGAATGCCGCTATTCAATATCAACATCTTACCCGTGATGACAAAGACGCCTCTGGTGAAGTGTCATGGTACATATCGGAAGACAATGGCAGTACGTGGAATCTATATGGAGAACCTGGTAAGCGCTTTTCTTTCAGTACCGCAGTAGAAGGTATTTGGTTGGTGAAAGGTCATGTTCCAAATCGCTTCACAGGGGAGATAGCAGAAACGGACGTCGTACAAATCATGGCGTACCGAGTGCCACAAACTGAACTAGTTGGGGCAGCAAACCTGATCACCGGTATGACAAGAACGTACACTCTTCTTGATCAAGGTGAAGAGGCGGATGCCGGTAATATGCTCATCAAATGGTCTATTGATGGTGGAGTCACGTTCACTGAAGGTGGCAGTACACTCGAATACACTGCAACAGGTGAAGGCAGTAACAAGATTATCGCAAAAGCGGCGTATCTTGGTTATGAAACCGATGAACAGAGCTGGGCAACAGAATATCGCTCAGTACGTTCTCAGCGAGCCAAACCTGTTCGAGTCAGAGTGAAAGGGGATACCGATGTTGAAACCACCGATACGTTAACTTTGGTTGGAGATGTCGATACACCGTATTCCAATATGGACTCCAAACTTGAAATTGAATGGGTAAGACCAGACGGAACCATTGTCGATTCGAATGTTGTGGACTTTACCCCAACGAATGATGATTTGGATCGAGCTGACTTTCATACATTCACACTGCGTGCGTGGGTTAAAGATGCTAAGGCGTTAACGTATGCGGAATTCGATCATAAGGTTCGTGTATGGGAGTATCAGTTCCCACAATTCGACGTGGCGTACAAACAGCGTGTGCTCGTTGCACCTTCAGTGATTGAAATCTGGTTACGACGTCCAATTGGCGCGAATTTACGCGAGTACTATTTGTATGAGTGGAACGGACAAGGCCGACTGGAGCTGACGAAAGATTACGGACATCGAGCGCGATTTACCGCAAAACAACCGGGCATATACCCGATCTCGGTGACGGTAGAAGATGATCGCGGTAACTACGACACCTTTACTGAATATGTGGAGGTATTGGAACCTGAGCCGATCACTGTGGATTTAACTGCACGGTATAGTAACAGTTACCAACGTTCGCCACTTGATGTTAATGTCCGTCCGACAATTCGAGGTGGTCACCCATCAGACCGAGTGGCAGACTATCAATGGTATGTCGATGGTGAGTTACAACCTGAGCTAGAGAAGTCATCAGCGAATATTGAGAACCTATTAACTGGTGATCATGAATTGAAATTGAAAATTCTCACCAACTACGGTCAGGAAGCGGAAGCCATCATTCCAATTGAAGTGGTGCCAAACCAACCACCGACGTGCTCTATCGATTATCGTATGTACTCGAAGACCGCCCGTATCGAAGCAAAATGTAAAGACTTAGATGGTAAAATGGTCAAATACGATTGGACAGTTGGTGATAACGTGCGTCGCAATATCGGTAAACGGATTTCAGAGTTAAGACAACCGGGCGAATCAGAGTTAGTGACGGTTGTTGGCTATGATGATTCTGGAGATACCGCCACAGCACAAATGGTCGTGCGTTGGTAAGACTATGACCGAGATATAAGAACGTCCTTGTGTCGTTATTGGTGCATTTAGACTCTTCCGTTTAAATGCACCTTTTTATTGGATGGGTGTAGCTAGGTTGTCCACGTTTTCATTGAATGAAATACAATACAAGCACTGAACTGTTGCCCCATCCAAGTCATCTTCATCAAACAAACTGTCATCAGACAACCATTCGTCTTGCATCGCCTCTGTTATCTCTTTGGCCATAAACACAGCAAGGGTGGCGTTAGGGTGTTCTGAAGCAAGGTAAGCCTTAATATGATGCTCTAGCATAGGTTCAATGGAGTGAAGCCATAGGGATTCATTGCTTGAATGAGCCATAGTTATAGCAAGTCGAGCTTGAGTCATTGCAGACGGGCAGCGATAGGCTTGTAAATTCAGTTCCATAGCAAAGTAGAGGAGAAGATCTTCTTTTCGGCTTTTTTCTGCTTGTTCAAACTCTTGGGTATCAAACATCTCTTGCAGTAAGTTAAAGATTTTTCTGTGTGAACCAACCAGCTCTCTTATTTTGTCTGATTGTTCAAATTCATCGTTGGCAGGAATGCGGCCGAGTTCAAAGCAGGTATTCCAAAAGTCATTAAACAAGTCTTGATGTTGAATAATAAGCAGTTTGGCTTTGTTTTTGGCTTCAATAGGCTCTGGTGACGTCAGTTGCTGCCATTTATGGTGGCGTTTGTATTTACTCTGCAGGTACCGTTGCTCTTCCAATTTGTCTTTGAAGATATAGAAAATACCAGGCGCGACGGTAATGGCGTCTTCTTGTAGGCTTCTCTCTATGTACGCTTTGATCTCTGATTGCGCATAGTATTTTTGGAATGTGTTACGAGAGGTGATGACACCATCCTTATAAGGTTTGAACTGAGCAATGTAGTTTTCGTTAGCCAGCATGACAGAAACCACCAGAAGCTTGTCTGCTAGCTCCCATGCGCCTAGTAGGGCATCGAGTCTTTCATCTCGATCTTCTATTACGTTAAGAACAAACCCTATGTTTACGATATCAGAATTGGATTTTTCGTTGTCGGGTTGAAAGTTCGGATCCCAACCCAGAGCGTCGAGGCCATGTGCTTCGAGCTCTCTTAAATCGTCTCCGCGACCGCAGCCGTAATCGAAAATAGAGTGCTCGCCTTTTAAGTAACCATGTTTAACGAGAGTCTTCATTGGTGCAGAGAGTTCATGGCGCACGATGGCCGTTCTGTGCCTATCAATCCCAGCCTCTTCTTGCGTTGTCACAGAGGAACATCGGAATAGTCGACCATCGACAAGCTCGTAACCATGGCGTGCGATTAGGTTTTCCCAAGAACGTTTAAAACCAATCAAACGGCTGTTTTCGTACAGGCCTGCATTCTCGCCTTCTTGTGTGAGTGAAACGAAGTGTTCGTAATATTCACTTGTTGGCAAAACCATGGTTTATTTTCGATGTAAGATCGGCGGGTTTTCAGATTCGCTATAACCTGTGATTTTGTGGCTTAGCTTAGAGAGGTCGACATTGAGGCTTTGTTCTAATGCGGGATAGGAATCAGTATAAAAATCAGGGTAATGAAGAAGAGATAAGCGGAACTCTTTTTTAAACAGCTTAACGAGGTTCCAGTCTTCTTCATGTAAGTTAACGGCTTTTGCTACGGCAGGAATGAACTGTGTTAATACTTTAGGCAATGCGCTGAATGAGTCTTTATGAAGATAAATAGCATCGGGAAGTTGTTTTCCAACTTTTATTTGAGAGGTAAGTTCAGCAAATAGCTCTTCGTTCATTCCTATTCCTTAGGTGTTTTTGAAGATTATAAATCATCAAACAAAGCCTGTGTGGCGTCGCCTTTTGCACTTTTTGTGTTTACGCGAAGCCCATCACTTCGGTGTTGTCGGATTAGGGCGTATTTTGAATTATCAGCCCCAACGCTAATATGCAGAGGTTTATCTTTACCATAAAAATAGAGACGGTCGAACTCGAAATGCGTACAGATAAATCGAGCTACCTCATCCATACGTTGGCTGTTATGACCAAGAAAGCGACTTCCTTAACAGGATAAACTTGATTGATGTGCGAACGGGTATCTTTCACTTGTTTAAGTTGCTCAGTGGTAATCATGTGCGAATTTCTCATGTTTTTTTACTTCATGATCAGATCGTGATTATCTAAAAAAGTTCCCTGTAAAATAAAATCCTTATTTTCAGTGGTTAAAGTTCGTTCCCGCCCTTACATTGTGATTAAGTTTTTGATGTCAGGTTATTTAACGAATGAATATCGTAGTTTCTACGGTTAGCTACCTATTTAAAGGCGAGGGTTCATCATTATCTTGGCATGGCTTTTTGGCCACCAGCCACTCAAACGAATTTACAAAACACTCACAGAAATTCAGAGACATTGAAGAAGGTTAACGGTAATATGTGATCCTAATCACACTTATTGTATAATGTTAGACTTGCTTTAAGACGATATCCCTTTGATTTTCACTAAACTATCCCTAGAACCGCTCTGAATCGCTTCCTAAAGCGTAATGATGGTTTGGGTTAAATCTGCGATGTCATTATTGCAACTGTTGCACTAAGCGTCATATGCGCAGCATATGGGTGTGTGTGGTTAGATTTTAATCATTATGGGCTGATTGTTAGCAATGTTGAATGGTTGTAATCTGGTCTTGGACATGGATAATTCCGGTCCCGTGAAATGAGCTAGGTTTATCACCTCTCTATAATTACTCCTATAATGTTTTTGAGGTCACAATGAAGAAGAGGCTAATTATGAGTGCAAGTATTCTTGCTGCGCTCGGTGGCAATGCCAGTGCGTCGATGGGCGATACTGTTGCTAAAGCTATGGATCTTCGTCTAGAGACAATTGAGTGTAAAGATAACCAACGCCATGTTTCGGCTGAAAGCTTAGAAATGGCTATGTCTATCATTGCAAAACTCAACACTCAAACTAAACAGCTTAGAGAAGTTTACAGTGAGATTGAGCAATCAGAAGTACCTGAGAGCTATTTTGATAAAGTAACTATTGATGAGCTGGTGGTCGCAGACGGTTATATCCGTGGTTTTGAGATGATTCTTAAAGCGCAACACGAAAGCCTAAGTCGTCGCGTAATGGCGTCTGAGCAACCAGCGGTTGAAACAGCAAAACAAATTCGTAAGGCTACAGCGAAGCTACGCCGTGTCGTTGGTGATTTAATGTCGATTGAACGCCAACTCCAAGTGGCTTCGATTGGTAAATATGAGACTAGCTTTGAGATGACTTCTGATAAAGTTGCAAAACTCAAAGCGGCGACACAAGCGACTGTCTCTAATTATCACTAGGGGAACGCATGAAAAACGTCACCCCATCCCCTCGTTTTGAACAAGAAATCAAAGCACAAGGCTTCAATGACGTTGAGGCTTTGTGCAAAGATATCGCCCTTCACTTAACTTACGACGATGACCTATCGGTTCAATATCTTGGCCGTGTAGCAAGTCTAGCCTATCCGACTGACGCTGATGATGCAGGTTTGGCGCATATACACTTGTGGGACCCGAGCAGTCCATGGTTTGACAGCGGCAAACAAGCCAAATGGAATAAAGCACGACGTCAATTCGATAAAACGAGTGACACTTGCATTGTGTATTCTAGTCACTGGGAAAATGAAGACGATATCCTTTTACTCGGTGTTGCAACCCCTTGCCACTCTGATAAAGCTAAGGGTAAATCTTCTAAGCTTTACGACAACAATTTCATGGATTACTTCATCAAGGAAGGGTTAAAGTTTAACGACCTATAAACCCTGCCAGCTTAGCTTCAGCTGGCATCAATTCTATTTGGTAGACCACCAACCCCTCGTGTTCATTGAACAACAAAGAGCGCACCCCTTGTTAGTTATACTTCGATTTTAATTGCGGGATTTCTACCATTATATTACTGGTGCCTATTTCGCCACCTTTTGCCGACACTGGAATGATGATCTGTTCATCTCCGTTTCCGAAATCGACGCTTAATAACTTAGATTCACCTGGTCCTATCTCAAATCCATCAACAGATATTGGTAGGGTAGACTGACTGCCCACAGTGATATAGTAATCATGCAACCCCGAGGCCATTTGACCTCCTTCGACTGTCATAGGGTTAAAAATCACCGCAGTGACAGGGGTATTCGTGTTCGTTGTATATAACACGGAATCCACAGGCAAAGTTACCAGTGTCCCCAGCTCAATGATGTTTTCTGGTACGTATTTAAAACGACTGGTCGCGATGGCTTGATTTCCGAGCTCATCTCTCACGGCGACGGTTAGTGAGTACCATTCGTTTTCTATCAATGTCGGGAACACTCTTGGTGTTTCGACGGCATACTTGTCCAAAGCCACATCAATCAGCTTCAATTCGAATTCATCTTTTACAGCTTCTCCTGTGTGAGTAGAATAAAGTTTCATACCAAGTAATAGAGATTCATACTAAGTATTAAAGTGTCATACTATAAGGCGGCGTTCTCCAATCGGTACGCTGCCTTTTTTGATTACGGATCTTATGGCTCTAAGAAAGTTCTGCCCCGAAATCACTTAGATCAAATACTCTACAAAATTCAGGGGCGTGCGTTTTACCTACCAAATCGGCGTTGTTGATTAAATCAGTTGGAACCTTTTCTCAGTCCTGCGATCTGATCCCATGTAGTAGAAGCATGGTGTTGTTATGGGTAAGTCGAAGAAGAAGATAGCGAACTGGAGTGAGTATAATGAAGCCTTGTGCAAGCGAGGCTCAGTAACGTTTTGGATTGACGACTCAGCCGTTGAAGCATGGCAATGTAAAAGTCACCATGGTAAACGAGGTAGAGGCTTTCAATTTTCTGATACTGCTATTGAAACAGCTTTGATG
>NZ_JAKEUW010000095.1:0-9211 GCF_022398115.1 Vibrio sp. Isolate22
GGAGGTATGGTGGGCACAAGTGCAAGAAAGTGGAATTAAGCCATTGAAAGAGTTCGCACGAAAACTGAGGCCTTATCTTCACGGTATTATTGGATCGGCAAGTTATCCGCTCAACACCTGCACATTGGAAGGGATAAACAACAAAATAAAGTTAATCAAGCGAATGGGGTATGGGTATCGAGATACAGACTACTTCTTCTTGAAGATAAAAGCGGCTTTCCCCGGAAAGCCGCGATGAACCTTTTTTTTGGCTTGTAGATTGGAGAAAGAGGAAGTGGGTGGTGAGGAATAGGCTTCCCTTTAAACTAATGAGCCTATCAGCTACAACAACGGCCTTTTTCAACATTTTCAGAATCTAGTGCAGCCAGAATCGAACAATGGCTAGCGTTGTCATCTATGTGGCCACAACACGCATCGTTAATCTTTTTAAGCGCAGTGCGAATCTTGGTTAACTCAGTAATCTTCTCATCAATCATCTCCAACTTGGCGGTGGTGATGGACTTCACTTCGGCACAGCTATGTTGCGTCGCTTCCAAGCGAATCTCGAGCAATTCTTTAATCTCACCTAAACTCAGCCCCAACTCTTTAGATTTGAGAATAAAGGTCACCTGTTTTTGGTTATTTTCATCATATAGGCGATAACCCGATTCACTACGGCTCGCTGGAGCAATCAAATTATTTTTTTCATAAAAGCGTAAGGTATCGGCTGTCACACCGCATCGTTTCGCTAATTCACCGATCTGAAACATGTTTTCCCTAATCCTTCGTCCATTTCACAATTAACCTTATCGTTACTTTTTAGGCTGAAATGGCACTTTTCATAATTATTTTTGAGATGCCAAACGATTGCGCGAGCTTTTTTGTAATAAATTAGTTAGAATCTGCGCCATCAAATTTGGAGTTGGTTATCTTATAGCTTAATCGTAAGACTAACCTCAAAGGTCTTTACCAAAACTGGCCAATATTTTATCTCTTACTGGAATCTAGAATAATCCATGTTGAGAAGATAGAAACAAGTTCTTTTTTGGCAAATATCTTTATTTTAACCCCATGAATTTGAGGAAGATGGAAGCATGAATAACGCTCGTCCAATTCGCCGCGCTCTAATCAGCGTATCAGACAAAACTGGTATCGTTGAATTTGCACAAGCTCTTGCTAACCGTGGTGTAGATATCCTATCTACCGGTGGCACTGCTCGCCTGCTTGCTGAAAAAGGCATCTCTGTTACAGAAGTATCTGACTACACTGGTTTCCCAGAAATGATGGACGGCCGTGTTAAGACTCTGCATCCAAAAGTTCATGGTGGTGTTCTAGGCCGTCGCGGCCAAGACGATGACGTGATGGAAACTCACGGTATCAACCCTATCGATATGGTTGTTGTAAACCTATACCCATTCGCAGAAACCGTAGCTAAAGAAGGCTGTACGCTTGCTGATGCCGTTGAGAACATCGACATCGGTGGTCCAACAATGGTTCGCTCTGCAGCGAAAAACCACAAAGACGTAACTATCGTTGTTAACGCTCACGACTACGACCGCGTTATCGCTGAAATGGACGCGAACGAGAAATCTCTAACACTAGAGACTCGCTTCGACCTAGCTATCGCAGCATTCGAACATACAGCTTCGTACGACGGTATGATCGCTAACTACTTCGGCACTATGGTTCCATCTTACGGTGAGAACAAGGAAGGTGATGAAGAGTCTAAATTCCCTCGCACGTTCAACCAACAGTTCGAGAAGAAACAAGACATGCGCTACGGTGAGAACAGCCACCAAGCAGCAGCATTCTACGTTGAAGCAAACCCTGAAGAAGCATCAGTTTCTACTGCTCGTCAAATCCAAGGTAAAGCTCTTTCTTACAACAACATCGCTGACACAGATGCAGCACTTGAGTGTGTGAAAGAGTTCGACGAGCCAGCATGTGTGATCGTTAAGCACGCTAACCCATGTGGTGTAGCACTAGGTGAAAATATCCTAGAAGCTTACGACCGTGCGTTCAAAACAGACCCTACGTCTGCATTTGGCGGCATCATCGCATTCAACCGCGAACTAGACGCAGCAACAGCAACGGCTATTACTGAGCGCCAATTCGTTGAAGTTATCATTGCTCCTTCTGTTTCTGCTGAAGCAGTAGAAATCGTAGCGGCTAAGAAAAACCTTCGCCTACTTGAGTGTGGTGAGTGGACAACTAAGACAACTGGCTTTGACGTGAAGCGCGTTAACGGCGGCCTACTGGTTCAAGACCGCGACCAAGGCATGGTGTCTGAAGATGACCTGAAAGTAGTTTCTAAGCGTCAGCCAACGGCTGAAGAGCTAAAAGATGCCCTATTCTGCTGGAAAGTAGCGAAGTACGTGAAATCTAACGCGATCGTTTACTCGAAAGGTGACATGACTATCGGCGTAGGCGCAGGCCAAATGAGCCGCGTTTACTCTGCGAAAATCGCAGGCATCAAAGCTGCAGACGAAGGTCTACAGGTTGAAGGTTGTGTAATGGCATCAGATGCATTCTTCCCATTCCGTGACGGTATCGACGCGGCTGCAGAAGCGGGCATCAAGTGTGTTATCCAACCAGGTGGCTCTATGCGTGATGATGAAGTTATCGCTGCAGCAGATGAGCACGGCATGGCGATGATCTTTACGGGCATGCGCCACTTCCGCCACTAATTTCCTGTTTATCTAAACGATTAGTAATTATCGAGCCTCTCAACTTTGAGGGGCTTTTAAGAATTAAAGACTTAAGGATTTTAAAACATGAATGTACTAATTATTGGTGCCGGCGGTCGTGAGCACGCACTTGGTTGGAAAGCAGCACAAAACCCAAACGTTGAAACAGTTTTCGTTGCTCCGGGTAATGCAGGTACTGCACTTGAGCCAAAACTTGAGAACGTAAACATCGGCGTTGAAGACATCGCTGGTCTAGTGGCGTTTGCTCAAGAGAAAAAAATCGAACTGACTATCGTTGGCCCTGAAGCGCCATTGGTTATTGGTGTGGTTGACGCGTTCCGCGAAGTGGGCCTGCCAATCTTTGGTCCAACTCAAGCGGCGGCACAGCTAGAAGGCTCTAAAGCATTCACTAAAGACTTCCTAGCTCGTCACGACATCCCAACCGGTTCTTACGCGAACTTCACTGAGATTGAGCCAGCTATCGCTTATGTTCGTGAGCAGGGCGCACCAATCGTAGTAAAAGCTGACGGTCTTGCGGCGGGTAAAGGCGTTATTGTTGCGATGACTCTTGAAGAAGCGGAAGACGCAATCAAAGACATGCTAGCAGGCAACGCATTTGGTGAAGCTGGTAGCCGCGTGGTTATCGAAGAGTTCCTTGAAGGCGAAGAAGCAAGCTTCATCGTGATGGTTGACGGCGCTAGCGTTCTGCCTATGGCCACCAGCCAAGACCACAAACGTGTTGGCGACAAAGACACAGGTCCTAACACGGGCGGTATGGGTGCTTACTCTCCAGCTCCAGTGGTAACGCCTGAGATCCACAACCGTATCCTAGAGGAAGTTATCTACCCAACGGTACGCGGCATGGACGCAGAAGGCGCACCTTACACTGGTTTCCTATACGCTGGCCTAATGATCGACGCTGACGGTACTCCGAAAGTTATTGAATACAACTGCCGCTTCGGCGATCCAGAAACGCAACCTATCATGATGCGTATGGAGTCAGACCTTGTTGAACTTTGCTTAATGGCTATCGACGAGAAGCTGGACGAAGCAGAATCTAAGTGGGATCCACGTGCTTCTATCGGTGTTGTTCTTGCGGCTGGCGGCTACCCTGCTGACTACGCAAAAGGTGACGTAATTTCACTGCCAACAAGCGAAGTTGAAGGTCAAAAGATTTTCCACGCTGGTACTGCAAATAACGAAGCTGGCGATGTTGTGACAAACGGTGGTCGTGTACTTTGTGCTACAGCACTAGGTAACACGGTTTCTGAAGCTCAAGAGCGCGCTTACGCGTTAACGAAGCAAGTGAGCTGGAATGGTATGTTCCACCGCAATGACATTGGTTACCGTGCGATTGCGCGCGAGCAAGAGCAGTAATCATTGTTGTCACTCGCTTACTTTCCAATTACAGCAAGTATATGACAGCAAGCCAAGAATAGAAAAAGGCGCCTAAATGGGCGCCTTTTTTATTGTCCGACATACACATGTACAGACTAATAAGTATTTAGCCTACCGTAGGCCAAATGCTTTTAATGATCTATTCGCTACTCTTCAGCAGTGATGGTCTTGCAACACAATCATGGCTTTCTTCCGCTAACATCAATAGCTCCTCTACAGTGATTTTTCCTAGAGAGTCACTGCCAAGAAACGCCGCATAACTTTCCACTGATGCCAAACGGTTAATCACAAAGTTGGGTAAGGCTTGGTTAATATCGATGCTTGAGAACTCTTTACCCGAGCAAGTTTCGAAAGATTGACCGTTCCAATAACCTTGGACCAATTTGAACCCTTCGTCATTCTGCTTAGCCGTGGTCTCTAAGACCTGTGAGGCTTCTTTCTTATAGGTTTCTAACTGTGACGATCGGATAGGTAGAATTTTGCCAGCAATGCGGTACTGCTGGTACACAGCTTCGCCTGACTTGTTGAAACGTACATGAACACGATATGGGGCTAGTTCATTCGATGCGTTGCGCTGCTCGCCTTCACGGATAAATTCGCGAAGTACACCTTCCGACCAGGCGTAATCCGTTTGATACCAACCGTAATCACCGACGGTAACGTAATCTGCTGATGTATGAGGTTGCGTGAGCTTGTTGGTCACCCAGTAAAAACTTGTCGCGTCGCCCATGACTTGGCCGCCGGTGTAAGTTTCAAATTGTTCTAGGTTTTTGCGAGGGCTTGTTGAAGAGCAGCCAATGAGAAATGTAGATAATAGTGAAACGAGAAGAAATGCTTTTTTCATAAAAACCTGTACCGAGGTGGAATACGACTACCTCGGTACAGTTTAGATTATTTCACTGAATCTTTCAGCGCTTTACCTGCAACAAATGCTGGAACGTTTGCAGCAGCGATTTGGATCTCATCACCAGTTTTTGGGTTACGACCAGTGCGAGCTGCACGGTGGTTTACTTTAAAAGTACCAAAACCAATTAGCTGAACTTGATCGCCATCTTTAAGAGCATCTGTTACACCACCAAGAGTCGCTTCTAGAGCAGCTTTAGCTTGTGCTTTAGAAAGGTCCGCTTTTTCAGCAATAAAGTCGATTAATTGAGTCTTGTTCATTTTAGGTTTCCCTTCTTTGTATTTTTGAATTCAATTCACTCTAAAACATAAATGCCCCATCTGGCAAAGGTTTGTCGCCGATCTTTGACTCTAATGCCGTAGTTTTAGCCATAATATGAGTAATAACTCACAATTTGTTACTGATTTTATTAAGCAAGCCCTTGTTTAAAAGGGGCTGAGCGCAAAATTAATGATGACCTAGCCACTACTTTTTCTCTATAATCCACGCTGAATCGCTGATAAAGCGTACAATTTAATTTAAGGGCAAACATGCTGCTGCTAACTATTTACGTCTCCATCGCCATTGGAGTTTCTTTCATTTGTTCTGTTTTGGAAGCTGTACTTTTGAGTATTAGTCCGAGCTACATCGCTCAACTAAAACAAAATGGGCATCCTGCAGCAGAGTCGTTAGACAAACTGAAAACAGACATCGATCGCCCACTAGCGTCAATTTTAACGCTTAACACCATCGCGCATACAATCGGTGCTGCAACTGCAGGTGCACAAGCAGCGGTTGTTTTTGGTAGCCAATGGTTAGGTGTGTTCTCTGCCGTACTGACTCTAGGTATCTTAGTACTGTCTGAAATCGTTCCAAAAACAATTGGTGCAACTTACTGGCGTCAACTTGCGCCAGCATCGGCAACCGTACTTCGTTGGATGGTATTCTTCCTAACTCCATTTGTGTGGTTCTCAGAGCAAATCACTAAGCGCTTGGCTCGTGGTCACGAAGCACCAAAAATGCGTGACGAGCTATCTGCAATGGCAATTTTGGCAAAAGAGAGCGGTGAGTTTGCAGAAGGTGAGTCGAAAATCCTAAGCAACCTATTAGGCATTCAAGATGTACCAGTGACTCAAGTAATGACACCACGACCTGTTGTATTCCGTGTCGATGCTGAAATGAGCATCAATCAGTTCCTTACGGACCATAAAGACACGCCATTCTCACGTCCGCTGGTTTACAGCGAGCAGAGTGACAATATCATCGGTTTTGTACACCGCTTAGAGCTGTTCAAGCTGCAACAAGCGGGTTGTGGCGAAAAGCCACTAGGTGACGTAATGCGCCCTATTCACGTGTTACTGAACAATCTGCCATTACCAAAAGCGTTCGATCAGATGATGGCTCAACGCCTTCAGCTATCTCTTGTTGTTGATGAATACGGCACAATTCAGGGCATCATTACACTAGAAGACATCTTTGAGCACCTAGTAGGAGAAGAGATTGTTGATGAAGCGGATAAAACGACCGACATGCAAGAGTTGGCGTTCCAACGCTGGGAAAAATGGAAAGAGAAACACGGCGTAATTGAGAGCCGCGATGAAGAAGACGAGTTGGAAGAAGAAACTCAAGCGGATAGCGATACTTCAGATTCGAAGGCAACCGACAAAGAGCAAGCGTCTAAAGAAGAGAAAAAAGACGCTTAATCTGAATTGGTTATCAATAGATACAACAAAGGCTCCCAAGGGAGCCTTTGTTTTTATATGTACTTTGGTTCGATTGCGGACTTATAGAGTAACGCCAATGTTACTTACTGGTTCTTCACGCAGTTCGTGGCGTAAGTCTTTAATCAACTCGATATCACGTTCCGTCGCTTCACGCAGTGGTCGGAAAATGGCCCACTGAACGTCCCACTCTTCACATACCGCTTCGTTTTCTTTCTGATTTTCGTTGGTCACTTCTTCAGCGCCTTGAGCAAACTCAAGCTCAGCAACCGTTTTAACCGACTGTTGGCTTACTTTAATTACAGCTTCAAACATATGCTCGCGGTCAAGCAAACCATGAACAAGCGTTGCCAAACCTTGGCAAGCGTCCATTGCAGGGTAAACACCATAGAAGTCAAAATCGTCTGCGCTAGGAAAAAGTTCTTCAACTTTCTCTAATTGGCGTTCAAAGTTCACCTTCGCCGTTTTAACCGTTAGGATTTCCCAAATACTATCCAAAACATCACGATAGATTCGAGCTTCCGCAAATTCTGTATTCTCACAAAACATGGCATAGTTAGGGTACATACGCTCGCATAGACACGCCATAAAGGTAATTTGTTGCCAAGGTTCTAACTTTTCAAGACGAACCTGCAGTGGATTCTGAAGCATAGTCACTCAATAATTGCAGAAAAAGACAGCGAAAGTGTACTTGATAAACCCTAGGGGGAAAAGGTAAGCCGATGAACAATTTTACTAATAAGCTCTATATTGCTACTGAGCGTGACGATACCTACGTACAACTGATTCTAAACCAAGATTTACCCGACCTAGAAATCACTCAAAATCCAGAGTCTGCAGAGATCGTATTAGCCTCTCCTCCCCTCATCGCTGATCGTCTGGATGAATTTACGCAGTTAGATTGGCTACAAAGTACCTACGCTGGTATCAATAAACTCACTCAGCCCGATCTTCGCCATGATTACACCCTAACTAACGTGAAAGGTATCTTCGGGCCAGCGATCGCAGAGTACGTATTAGGTTATACCATTAGCCACTTCAGGCATTTTTCCCACTACCACCAGCAACAACAGCAACAAAATTGGCAACCTCAGCTTTGTACTGGCCTTACCGATAAAACCATGGTGGTTTTAGGTACGGGCTCAATTGGCAGTCATCTAGCGCAAGCCGCATCAGCCTTTGGTATTCATACCATAGGTGTCAATCGCACTGGCATTCCCCCAAAACATGAAGCCTTTAAAGATACTTTCCACATCAATGAACTTGAGGCTGCTCTCAAGCAAGCTGATATTGTGGTGAACACGTTACCTTCAACCGCTGAAACCTATCAACTGCTCAACCAAACGACTCTTGGTTACTGTTCTAAAGTACTGTTGTTCAATGTTGGCAGAGGTGAAAGCATCGATAATAAAGCGCTATTACTGGCGATTAAAAACCGTTGGGTTGAGCATGCATTCCTTGATGTGTTTGAACATGAGCCTCTTTCTCAAGATCACCCTTTCTGGAAACTGCCACAAGTCACTATTACACCGCACATTGCCGCACTCAGTGAACCGAGACAGGTGGTCGAGCTCTTCGCAGAGAACTACAAGCAGTGGCGAGATGGATTTACCCTAAACCATGTCATCGACTTTGATAAAGGTTACTGATGAGCTCACCATTACTCACCGAGATAAGAAAGTGCCGAGCTTGTGAACCCCACCTTTCACATGGTGCTAACCCGGTAATCCAAGCCCACCCAAATGCACGCTTGCTGATCATTGGGCAAGCGCCAGGTATCAAAGTGCATGAATCCTCCATCCCGTGGAATGACGCCAGTGGCGAGCGATTAAGAGAATGGCTAGGGATAGACAGCGATACCTTTTATGACGAACAAAAGGTCGCGATTGTACCTATGGGTTTCTGCTACCCAGGTAAAGGGAAGAGTGGCGATCTGCCACCACGTAAAGAGTGTGCTGAGCTCTGGCATAAGAAAGTATTGCAGTCACTGCCCAATGTTCAAATGACACTCTTGATTGGGCAGTATGCGCAGAACTACTATTTGAAGGAAAGAGCCACCAAGACACTGACAGAGACTGTAAAAACCTGGCAGGTTTGGGCACCAGAGTTTTTACCACTTCCCCACCCTTCACCACGCAATAATATTTGGCTCAAGAAGAACCCATGGTTTGAAAATGAGGTTATTCCTTACATACGCAAACACATCTCAGAGCATTTGGCCTACCATGATCCAAATGCCCAATGAGCTGCACACAGCCGAAATTAAACGAGTATAGAATTACCAATCTGAAGGCAATAAAAAAGGTTCATCGCGGCTTTCCGGGGAAAGCCGCTTTTATCTTCAAGAAGAAGTAGTCTGTATCTCGATACCCATACCCCATTCGCTTGATTAACTTTATTTTGTTGTTTATCCCTTCCAATGTGCAGGTGTTGAGCGGATAACTTGCCGATCCAATAATACCGTGAAGATAAGGCCTCAGTTTTCGTGCGAACTCTTTCAATGGCTTAATTCCACTTTCTTGCACTTGTGCCCACCATACCTC
>NZ_JAKEUW010000096.1:0-9068 GCF_022398115.1 Vibrio sp. Isolate22
AATAGCAGTATCAGAAAATTGAAAGCCTCTACCTCGTTTACCATGGTGACTTTTACATTGCCATGCTTCAACGGCTGAGTCGTCAATCCAAAACGTTACTGAGCCTCGCTTGCACAAGGCTTCATTATACTCACTCCAGTTCGCTATCTTCTTCTTCGACTTACCCATAACAACACCATGCTTCTACTACATGGGATCAGATCGCAGGACTGAGAAAAGGTTCCAACTGATTTAGTCAACAACGCCGTTTCCTTTATATAACCTTTAATTTATCCATACAAAATCGATTGCCTTTACGCTTTCAACAGATTTGGTTATCAATATTAATAAAACGATAATAGTAGACCCATTTTGTGACTAACATCTCATGGAGGCTCGTTTTAACTCGCTAATATTGCCTCAACAAAACGAATTCAATTCAACAGAATCGGTAATTGATTAAATCCTGTTCCTATAATTACCGTTTAAACTTTGGAGAACGACCATGGCTACACCTCATATTAACGCTCAAGCTGGTGATTTCGCAGAAACAGTACTGATGCCGGGTGACCCGCTTCGCGCAAAATACATTGCTGAAACATTCCTTGATGACGTTAAGCAAGTTTGTGACGTTCGCAACATGTTTGGTTACACAGGCACTTACAAAGGCAAGAAAGTTTCTGTAATGGGCCACGGTATGGGTATCCCATCATGCTGCATCTACGTACACGAGCTAATCGCTGAGTACGGTGTAAAGAACGTAATTCGCGTAGGTAGCTGTGGTGCAGTACGTGACGACGTTAAACTGATGGACGTTGTTATAGGTATGGGTGCTTCAACAGACTCTAAAGTAAACCGTATTCGTTTCAACAACCACGACTTCGCTGCAATCGCTGATTTCGGTCTTCTAGAAGAAGCTGTAAACCAAGCTCGTGCACAAGAAGTTCCAGTTAAAGTTGGTAACGTATTCTCTGCAGACCTTTTCTACACTCCAGAAGCTGACCTTTTCGAAAAAATGGAAAAGCTAGGCATCCTAGGTGTTGATATGGAAGCGGCTGGTATCTACGGTGTTGCTGCAGACCTTGGCGCGAAAGCACTAACTATCCTAACAGTATCTGACCACATCATCCGTGGCGAGAAACTAAGCTCAGAAGAGCGTCAAAAATCGTTCAACGACATGATGAAAGTAGCTCTAGAGACTGCAATCAACATCTAACGATTTGATAAAAGATACATTGAAAGGCGTTACCCCGCAGCCAAGTTCGCTTGGCTGCTCAAATAATCCCGAGGGGGAGATCGTGTCTAACGACAAGCTGCCAAAAGATGCAGATGGTTTGCAACTCAACTTTTGTAAAACATTGGCGTGTGACAACTTTGGCTTGAGCGATGCAAAACGTTATGTTTTGCAACACGCTAACCCTAAGCGTCCAGCGATGGTTTGTCGTGAATGTGGAGCTTTCCCCCCCTTACTTAACAATCGTGAAGTGTTAAGCGAACTTCATCGCCTGAGACAACTTCACAGCGATGGGCTCCCTGCCTGTCGTAATGATGATTGCGATAACTTCGGCTTATCGGTTCATACTCACAAACATCTTTACCATGCCTTCGGCTACAGTGGCGACAGGCAGCGCTATCGATGCAAAGACTGCCAATCAACCTTCGTTGACAAGTGGTCTGGCTCCAATAAAAAACTCCAGTTCCAAGAGAACCTCATGGGCTTATTGTTCATGGGATATTCTGTACGTGAAATCTGCAGAAAATTAGAGATCAACCCAAAAACTTTTTATGATCATGTTGACCATATCGCTAGCCGTTGTCGTCGCAAACTCGCGATGATTGATGCGCGATGGGTTAACCATGCCAAAGATTATCAGTTCGCCTCTCACTATCAGCGTTTGCAACCGCAAAGTAACAACGGCGTGGTTTGGATCGCGACTGGTGAAGCACACTCTGGGTATATTCTTTGCCAACATGTGAATTACTCACAAAATGAAGAGCCCTCAGGCAATGTCGATCACAATCCGTATGATGATGTGGCACGCTTTGTATCCAAAGAGCACTCTTCAGAGGCAAACCTTGAGCTACCGCAACGCTCTGACAAGCTTAAAGAGCGTATCGAGCAACAATACCAAGTTATTTTGGCGCGAGGTAACGTTGAGGACCCGATGGGGAACCTCACGGCATTTAGCTACCCGTCAAAAGGGGCGCTAATTCGACCGCCTTATACGTCTTATGCTCACTTCTTGCATGTATTAGACATGTGCGATGAAAATAAGCACGTAGCGATCTATATGCCACAAGATCCATTACTAAGATCTGCCGCCCTAAGCGTGTGTTTGCCGCGTATACAGAGTCAAAATATTGACCTTATGTACGTAGAGGAAGATTCCGGCTGGCAAGACGACCACAGTTTTGAAAAGATCGACATCGTTCATATGAGTTGGTGGCGCGATCGTTGGGCTATTGCTAATCAAGGTGATAAGCAAAAAGGTATCTGCTACCTAACAGGTAACAATCCAGAGCCAAAACAGTGGTTTAATACCGCTTCAATTCAACAAACTAAGTTTTATCAAGAGCGTTTTCAGGTGCTATTTGATAGCTTTATTAATGAACCTAGGCGTAAGCTTCGTCCTGGTGGCATTCTTCCATTACTCGACATATTTAGAGCTTGGCACAATCTGTGCTACCAAGATAAGCAAGGGCTTACGGCAGCGCAACGCTTAGGTGTAGCGGAACAGCCATTGACCCTAAAGCAACTACTTTCATAGAAACGTACCTCTAGATAATTATTCGGGAACTCATTGATTTTTAAGTAACAACATGAGGTAACACCCATAATTGGAAAAGATACGTGTTCCTTTAGCGCTCTAAGAAAGATAATTGGTGCTTATCCTAAATCACACTCTTATAATGATTGTGTTATCAATATGTTCGATAATTACGGATCTAAGCCTTGGACAAAAATCAGTACCTTCTTGAAACAGAACTAGAACAACTCAAAACTCGTGTCGACTCTGAACCGCTAGTGATCCTTGAGATTGCTCAGCAATGCCTCGTCAGATCAGAGCAAGTTCTGTTTGAAGAAGGAGCGATCCAATCGCTTATGCTAATGGCAAGATGTTGCTGGAGCCTGATGGATTACCAAAAAGGTTTAAAGTACGTCAAAGAAGCCTATAAGCGCCAAAACCGATTAGACACCGACCTTTTTCTTCCTGAAATCCTTCACTTACATGCGCTCCAATATTGGGGACAAGCCAAGTACTATTCCGCACAACAGTTCTGGATCAATGCGTTAGAGCAATCGGCACTAGTCGATGAAGTCGAAATCCAGATCGAATGCCTGATTGGTCTGGGCAACATCTGGAGAATGACTCACGAATATAAACTGGCTCGTTCAACACACCAGCTCGCGGTTAAAGTGGCAAACAACAGCCGTATTGGTTGGCTTGAAGGCAAGGCAAGAATCCTTCTCGCATGGGATTACTACCTGCTCAACAACTATGTTGAAATGCTGTCGGTGTTAGATGGTGCGGAAGAAGCGTTAAAAGGACACAAAGACAACACTTGGCATGCCGAGGTGTGGGACTTCAGAGGCCTTGCACTACTTGGACTTGAGCGCTTAGATGACGCTGAGCGTGCCACAGCCAAAGCGCATAAGCTTGCGGTTGAGCACAACCTAGTGTGGATGAAAGCCCACTCTTATATTAGCCGCGCGCGCTTAGAGTTACTCAGAAAGAGACCAGAGCAAGCCGCAGAGTTACTTAGGCTTGCGGAAGAGTCAGCAAACGAATTTGATAATGGTGAGCTACTCAGTCAAATCTATTATCAGCAATCTTTGGTCGCAGAAGAAAACCAAGATTTTAAAGCCGCTTTGATCGCCTTTAAGAAGTACCGTCAATATTCTATCGGTATGCTTCGAGAACAAACCACTCGCGTGGGTTTAGATAAAGCGCGCAGTTCAAAACGCCAACTCGAACAAAGAGCGAGAAAGCTTATCAACCGTATTCGTGGCCAACACGAGTATGACCCAGAAAAGCATCTCTCTTATGTTGTGTCTGAAACCTTTTGGTGGGAACAACTGGTTCTGTTCAAAACAGAGCTTAAGCGTTCAAATCACAGCATTATTATGTTTCAACACGTCGATCCCGACTATTTAGATGTCTGTACCGAAATCGCTCACACCTTATGTAATCAAGATGACTTCATTTCAAGGCTCAGTTCCGAGCGTGTTGCTCTCATGCTCTCTGAAAAAGGCGAAGCCGCAGAGCGAACCTTCCAAACTCTAAGCACCATGCTTGATATTTATCCATGGCATAGAAAAGGATTAAAAGGTTCAAAACCAACCGTCAGCCTCAATGACATTTTGACGTTCCCATTCACTCTGGAACAACTAGAAGAAGACGATGCCGAGGTAAGAGTTTGATGGAAACGCTACTAAGTAAGATCACCGATGCCGGTCTAGATCCCTCTTCCGTTTCAGGTGAAGAAGCGATCATATTCTGGAATCATATTCGCCAGCATGTTTCGACAACCAAAACCGAACAAGCGCACTGCTATATCATCAGTTCAGAATATCGCGCTGAACTGCAGCAAACACAAACCAGTATCGAAGAACTTAGACTGGCACTCAATCTATTAAATTTGCCAACAGATATAGAAGATATTCTGACCGTCAAAACCAGCCTAAGTGATCGCTTGGTAGAAGTTGGGGATTATACTTCGGCACTTAATGAGTTCGTTAGCTCATCATCCATCGCCGTTGAACATGGCTATATCGATGAATACGTAATGGCAATTCTAGGCATGGGTAACCTGTGTGACGCTTATGGCGACCACAACCGAGCTCTCCGCTATTACCAGAAAATAAACAGCATTGACCATGCGATAAGTAGTCGCTCACTTCGTCTTAAGTTCAAGCTTCATATGGTGGCGAGCCTAGTTCTACTGAATAGGATTACTGCAGCGAGTGACCTGCTCAATGAGTGTGAAGAACTCAGTATTCTGGTCAGCAACAAATTACTGACTGCTCAAATATTGCTATACCAAGCAAAAGTGTTGCGTGCAAAGAAGAAGTATCACGAAGCCCTACGTTGCCTGTCTAAGATTCAATACTCTGCGAACAACACGCAAGCAAGTTGGTTAGCAACTATGACACGTCTCGAGCTCGCTCATTGTTTAAGTGCAATCGGCAAACAAGAATACGCCAGCATGATCTTGTCGAGTACAGACAAGCGCATGAAGGTTTACTCATCCCCAGTACTCGCTAAACGATTTTATGATTCGCTAAGCGACGTGTGCATGAACCAAGGACGTTTTCAGGAAGCACTGAGCTACGAGAAAAAAGGCTACCGAATTGAGACGGATCTAATGAAACAGATCCCAATCAGTGAACTGGGAGCCAGCCAGCTTCGTCGCCTATCGAGATTCGAGCTACAACTTAAACTCATCCTCTCTGAACAAGAAAACCGAGAGCTAAAAGAGACAACCGAGCAGCACAAAAACGCGGTGGCACAGCTACAGCAGGATGTGTTCACCGACCCATTGACCGGTTTGCACAACCGCCGATGGTTAGATGTGAAGCTAAAAGACATGCTGTTACACGACACCTCTTTCGCACTCATGGTTGTCGATATTGATCACTTTAAGTCGATCAACGATGAACTTAGCCACCTAGTGGGTGATAAAGCAATTGTAAGTGTTTCTCAAGAGTTAAGATCATACTTCAAGTTCCGAGGCGCTTCTTGTGTCAGATTCGGTGGAGAAGAATTCCTAGTCATTCTTGAGAATACCGATATGGCAAAAGCAGAAATGCACTCAGAGAATTACCGTGAACGCATTTTCCAATTTGGTTGGCACGAAATACTCGGTGAGCGTGGCTTAACAGTCAGTATTGGTATCACGATGCATCGTGAGGGAGAGAATACACAGCGTACCTTCTATCGAGCAGACAAAGCCTTATATCGTGCAAAAGCAAACGGTCGAAACCAAGTCTGCACTGAGTAGTTAGATAGTTAAAGTAGTGCCGAACCAATCATGCTCGGCACTATCCAATAGCAAAACAATAACTTGCTTCAAGCTTTATCTATTCATGAAAAGACGTTATTGATAGAAGAACAAAGATATTCCCCCTACTGCGGCAAGCGTACCTATAAGACTCTGTTTTGAGACCTTTTCCCCTTTCAACGCATAGATCACCAGAATAAAGACCGGACTGGTCGCAATCAATGTTTGAGCTATCGCGGGATTGGCATTTTTTAAAGCGATTTGTTGCAACCAAAGCGCGAGAAACGTCCCAACAAAAATGGCGCTGAGTAACCATAGCTTGTCGAGTTTAGTCATCTCCCATAAATCCCTTTTGATTGATGAGTAAGGTTTATTCTCAACAAAAGGAATAATCATCATCACCGCAAACACGCCGATAGTCAGACGAATCAAAGCCCCCAACAATGGTGGGATATCACCAGCAACCAAAGCGTAGTGAGAAATGACCACACCTGAAGCTTGGCATACACTTGCTACTAGCCCGTAAGCAATGCCGCTCCATTGCGCTTGGTTAGTTGAATCACCGCTCACCGAATTAGATGGCTGAAATACTACGAAGGTCACCGCTAACGTGGTGATGACGACACCGAGCCAACTTTGAAGTGTCAACGCAGCACCCAAGAACATCAAAGCCAGTACGCCAGAAAGAGGCGGAGCTAAAGACTCAAGCAGCAGTGTCTTATTAGCACCGATTCTTTTCAAAGCAGCAAAGTAGGCGCTGTCACCAATTGCGATTCCAATAATCCCTGAAATCGCCAATATCCAAAAGTGATTAGCGCTCAGTTCAAACTCTGGCATTGGGATGAGCGGCATCACAAGCAGCATCATGACTGAAGCAATCAAACCTTTGATGATATTGAGCTGCATTGCTGAGAAACGATGCCCAAATTGCCCATAAATCCAAGTCGCACACCCCCACACGATAGCGGCACCGATCGCCGCTATTTCACCTATATACATTTGTATTTATCCTTGTGGTTTTGTGCATCCCGCATATTTCAACGATCACTATTAAGTCAGTATGACAAACAAGATAACAGAAATGACTCAATAAATTAGAGGGTGATTTTATAAGTTCCAATAATGACATCGTTCACATTAGAAGCAAAAACACATTATTTATAACTCGGTAAATCATTTTGATAACAATTACTTGGATGATAGCGTAGTATATTTATAACTAATATCTAACATCACAAGGATCTGTTATGTTTTTAGACTACTTTGCGCTCGGTCTACTGATTTTCGTAGCATTAGTCATCTTCTACGGCATCATCGTCATTCACGATATTCCCTATGAAATTGCGAAAGAACGCAATCATCCTCATCAAGATGCTATTCATGTCTCTGGCTGGGTTAGCCTTTTCACTCTACACACTATCTGGCCGTTTCTTTGGATCTGGGCGACGTTATGGCGTAAAGATCGCGGATGGGGCTTTGCCAAACTCGAAGAAGAGCAGCATGACATTCACCACCGAGTTGATATCTTAATCGACCAAGTGAGTACTCTTCAGGAAGAAATCTCACAACTCAAGAAAGCAAAGCCAGAGCAAAGTAAGCAAGATAACGATCAAAATAAAGCTCAAGATCAGGAGGTTAAGTAATGGATTTACTGCTGATAATGACCTACGCGGCACTGTGTATCACCATTTTTAAGGTGTTCAACATTCCGCTAAATAAATGGACTGTCCCTACTGCTGTTCTTGGCGGTGTGATCATCATCGGTACTTTGATCTTACTGATGAACTACAACCACCCTTTCACTCAGATTGGTAACCAAGTTTACTCAACAACTCCTATCGTTTCGGGGGTTAGAGGTAAAGTAATTGAAGTGCCAGTCGAGGCAAATAAGCCTCTGAAAAAGGGCGATATCCTCTTTAAAATCGATCCTATTCCGTTCGAAGCTGAAGTCGCAAGATTAGAGGCGAAAGTAAAGGAAGCTAGCCAAGGTGCGCTAGGAATGGAATCTGACGTTGCTGAAGCAGAAGCAGCGAGAATCAAAGCCATTGCTGAGAGAGATAAAGCCCAACGTGAATTCTCTCGTTACAAACGCGGTTACGACAGTGGCGCCTTTACTGAGCAACAATTGGATACTCGCAGACAAGCTTATAAAGCATCAGAAGCTGCGGTTAAAGTGGCAGATGCGACCTTAGAAAGAGAAAAAATTGCTTTGGATTCTGAGATCGGTGGCGAGAACACAGCAGTATTAAGCTTATTGGCAGAATTGCGTAAAGCCCAATTTGACTTAGAACAGACCGTGGTTCGAGCGCCTACAGATGGCTACGTGACTCAATTAGCTCTGCGCCCGGGTGTTATGGCGGTACCACTGCCACTGGCTCCGGTGATGACCTTTGTTCATACAGAAGACCAGTTCTACACTGCAGCCTTTAGACAAAACTCTTTGCAGCGCTTACAACCAGGCTACGAAGCAGAGTTCCTGTTTAGAGCATTACCAGGCAAAGTCTTCAAAGGACGCATCGAAGAAGTGATTCCAGCCATCGGTGAAAGCCAATTCCAAGCGAGAGGTGCGCTACTGGGTACTGAGGCATTGCGTACTAGTGGTCGTGTGTTTGTTAAATTGACCATTACTGATGACCTGTCTGATTTCCACTTACCTATGGGTACAGCAGTAGAAGTTGCGGTTTATTCAGATAGCTTCACTCACGTATCTATCATGCGTAAAGTACTTATCCGCATGAAGAGTTGGCAGAACTACCTATACCTAGATCACTAAGCCAGGTATAGGTTGGTCAAGAACTGACTTAACACACTGTTAATCTGAATGAAAAAGCCAGACCTTGATGTGACCCCGTAAAGTTGGACATTTCTGTTAAGCGGCTTTCAAGGCCTGAGTTCGATATTCTATCGGAGTCAGGCCTTTTAGTTTCACTTTTATACGTTTGGTATTGTAGTACTCGATGTATTCTTTAATTTGCTCTATCAGAGCATCTGCATCTTCAAAGCTTTGGTTGTGATACATCTCTGTTTTGAGTAAAGCAAAAAAGTTTTCAGCAACCGCATTATCCAAGCAGTTACCTTTTCTCGAC
>NZ_JAKEUW010000097.1:0-8482 GCF_022398115.1 Vibrio sp. Isolate22
CATGGATAGCCTCGGCTTCAAGACCGCAAAGGCATTTAGCCTCAGAGTTAGGTTTAAGAGTCAGTGTAATAAGTGATGCTGTCTGGTGAGACTTTACTATTTTAAAGCCTTCCCAGAATGAAGATAGGAAAGTATGATTCGGCATGAAAACGGTAGTTTGTGTATGATTTTTGTTTGGCGACTAAACCATATCACTTACTACCGTTTTTGTTTTTAGTTCCCGCTAATCCGCGATGAACCATAAAAAAGGCTGCACAGTGGCAGCCTTTCAATCAAACGAAACGGATTCGATTAAACCGAGAATGGGTACTTAATTGCTTCGTGGCACTCGTAACCTTCAACCCAGAAGTCATCCATCGTTACCCAAGTTTCTAAATCCTCTAGAGACTTAATCTCAGGGTTGATGTGGAACGTTGGGCCAGCTAGAGGCTCACGCTTCAGCTGAATATCACGCATAGGTGCCAGTTGGTCTTCATAAATATGAGCATTAACTAGCTTGTGGTAAGCCACACCCGCTTTTTTACCGGTGATTTGCGCCATGATCGCTAGGAACACGTACACTTGAACCATGTTGAAGTTCAGACCTAGTGGAACATCACAAGAGCGCTGAGTACTGTTTAGGTACAGAGTGTCACCAAGTAGAGAGAAATGGTGGCTGTACATACACGGACGCAAGCAGCCCATGTGGAACTCGCCTGGGTTGTAGAAGTTTAAGATCTCACCACGGTCATCGATACCGTTCGTCAGGTCATCTACAATCTTCTTCAGTTGGTCGATATGACCACCATCAGGCTTTGCCCATGCTCGGCCTTGAACGCCATAAACACGCCCCATGTCATCTTCACCCTTACGGTAAGGATTGTTCAGCCATGCTTCGTTCAAGTTCGAGTTTGCATCCCAAGTTTTTGTACCTAGTTTGCGAAAATCTTCAGCGTTGTCGTAACCGCGAATGTAGCCAAGCAGTTCAGCAACAGCAGCTTTCCAAAAGCTCTTACGCGTAGTGACAAGTGGGAACTGGTTGTTGCCAACATCATATTCAAGGTCAGCATTGATTACGGTTAGGCAGCGCTTGCCTGTGCGTTCATTTTCAATCCAAGTACCGTTATCAACGATACGCTGACAGAGATCTAAATACTGTTTCACACCAATTCCTTACTTCGTTTGTTGTGGTAATTCGTCTTTGTAGTGACCACGCTTGTATGCCCAAACCATCATCAGCGCACCGATGATAACCATTGGCAGTGACAGGATTTGTCCCATAGAGATAAACCCTCCGAACAAGCCTAGATGAGCATCTGGTTCACGTACGTATTCTACTAAGAAGCGGAATGTACCATATCCTGCAAGGAATAACCCTGATACAGAACCAAGAGGACGTGGCTTTTTAATAAACCAGTTCAAGATGAAGAACAGCACAATGCCTTCAAGTGCCATTTCATAAAGCTGAGATGGGTGGCGAGGAAGTGGACCGCCATTCGGGAATACGATTGCCCATGGCACATCTGTAACACGGCCCCAAAGTTCACTGTTCATGAAGTTGCCTAAACGCCCCATGCCTAAACCAAAAGGCACCAATGGTGCAATCATGTCGGCCACGCCAAAGAAAGTGCGACCATTCTTTTTCGCATACCAGAACATTGCGGTAATAACACCAAGCAGGCCGCCGTGGAAAGACATACCGCCAGTCCATACCTTAAATAGGTAAAGAGGATCGGCTAGGAAAAGGTCAAAGTTGTAGAACAGTACGTAGCCAATACGACCACCAAGTACCACACCTAGAAAGCCAGCGAACAATAAGTCTGAGACTTGCTCTCGAGTCCAACCGCTACCCGGCTGATCAGCTCGGCGATTTGCTAGCCAAAGAGCAAACATAAAACCGACAAGGTACATTAGGCCGTACCAACGAACTGAGATTGGTCCTAGTTCAATAAGAACAGGATCGATATTTGGGAATTCAATAAAACCCTGAGACATACTTGGCTCTCTATCTAAATTGAATAACGGTTAGCTCAATCGCTAACGAAAGACACTACAGCAGCATGGTCGCTGCTATAAACATTAAAAATACCGCAAAGAACTTCTTAAGTACTGGTGTTGGTAATTGCGTAGCCAGCTTCGCACCCACTCGTGTGGTCATTACTGATGTGCACGATATCGCAACCAAGGCAGGTAGGTAGACATAACCAAGGCTAAACGCGGGCAGCCCCTCGACAGACGAGCCATGCCAAATAAAGCCTAGCATCCCAGAGATAGCGATAACAAAACCACACACTGAAGATGAACCCACCGCCTTACGCATTTCCACACCATGATGGTTAAGGAAAGGTACAGACAACGAGCCGCCACCAATACCCGCGAGGCTTGAAACCAAACCAATGCCACCACCACATAACATGGTTGTCGCAGAGCCTGGCATCGCCTTTTGGCTCTTAGAGCGAATCGACAACAGCATCTGCAGTGCCAGCACCAAAACAATCACACCAAAAACTTTAGGCAGGTATTGAGAAGGAATAACGTCAGCTACAAAAGAACCGAGAAAACCGCCAACCACAACTCCCGGCATTAACCACTTAACGACAAATATCTCGACGTTACCCAACTTTAAGTGGTTAATCGCAGACGATCCTGACGTAACAATTATGGTGGATAGCGAAGTCGCCAATGCCATTTGCATTGCAAACTCTTGAGGAATACCCGCTTTCGGGAGCAAGAACAGTAAGGCCGGAACCACCAACAACCCACCTCCAATACCTAGCAAGCCAGCTAAAACACCAACAACAGCACCAAGGCCTGCCAGCAAGCCTATCAGTTCATATGACACGTTAATTCCTATTTTTTACCTGCTCGAATGAAGCCTGTAAATTCACGCTCTTCGAAATAGTTCAGCATCATACTATAGATGTCACTGCCATACGGCTTTGAAAGTGCCTTATTTGCCAAATCCTGTAATTCGCTTAAGTTAGATTGACGAATCAAATACTTGGTTCTAGCCACATTCGAGGTGTTCATACTTAACGTCTGATAACCCAATCCAAGCAGTAACAATGCGCCCATTGGATCACCGGCTAGCTCTCCACAAATACACACAGGTAATTGATATTGCTTACAAGTATCATGAATCTGTTTCAATGCCATGATCACTGCCGGGTGCATAGATTCATAGACATCAGAGACTCGAGAATTGTTCCGGTCAACGGCCAATAAATATTGGGTTAAGTCATTGGTGCCGACAGAGACAAAGTCGACCTTGTCAGCAATCAGCGGTAGCAGATAGAGCATCGAAGGCACTTCAATCATGATACCGATACGAGGCATTCGCACTCGGTTATCAAGTTCATGCACTTCATCATAGGCTTGCTCAATCAACTGTAGTGCGTCATCCAACTCCTGAGCGCCCGAGATCATCGGTAGCAGAATGCTCAAGTTGTGGCTTTCACAACTCGCACGCAACATAGCACGCAGTTGGATAATGAAGATATCTGGATGATCCAGCGTAAAGCGGATACCACGCCAACCAAGGAATGGATTGTCCTCCTCGATTGGGAAGTAAGGTAATGCCTTATCGCCACCAATATCGAGCGTACGCATCACCACTTGCTTATTTGGGTAACTAGAAAGTACAGAGCGATACTGCTTGAACTGTTCATCCTCTGATGGAAAACGTTGTTGCAATAAGAAGGATATTTCCGTTCGATACAGGCCAACCCCATCAACGCCTTGGTTGATGGCAATATTGGTATCAGCGCTCAAGCCGGCATTAAGTAGGATTTCGACCTGTTGATCATCTTGGGTTTTCGCAGGTAGATACAGCTCGCGATTGACCATTGAGGAGAGTTCACTCTCTTCAAGAATCAGTCCGCGATACTCTTTGAGCAGGTTCTTGGTAGGCTCGATAAAGATCTCGCCACTGTAACCATCGACGATGGCTTGCTTACCATTCGCCTGCTCGAGGTTAATGCTAACCCCCATCACCGAAGGAATACCAAGCGCGCGAGATAAAATAGCAGCGTGCGAGTTCGCCGCCCCTTCCAATGAGATCACTGCCAACAGCTTCTCTTTTGGAATCGACGCTAATACAGAAGCCGTTAACTCACGAACCACCAGGATAATAGGTTTATCCAAGGTGCGAAGCTCATATTCGGAGTTATGGAGGAAATACAGCAGCCTTTGACCGAGCTCTCGGATATCCTGTGCCCTTTCACGCAGATAAACATCCGACATACGAGCAAAGCGATTGGAATAACTCTCGACCACTTGTCTTAGTGCCCAGTCCGCTTTATCGCCTTTCTGAATCTGGCTTTTTAGATCCTTACGCAACATAGGATCGTTGAGTAAGTGCGTGAACAGGTCAAAGATCGCCAATGCGTCTTTATTGATTTCACTGTCTAGGCGCTTTCGCATGCGCTTGAAGTCGTTGAGGGCATTTTCAACTGCCACTGCCAATAACTCTTGCTCGCGCTCAATATTGAGCGTCGAAGCAGGATACACATCAGTTAATTCAGGTTGAGTGTTATCCCACCACAGATCACCAATGGCAACTCCTGATGAGGCAGCAATACCTTTGATGCTTGGCAGTTTTTGTTGCTCCAACAGCCAATGACCTTGGGTTTGGGCGTGCGCCACAATAACCGCAAGTTGAGCCGAGAGCGTAACAAGGAAAGACTCTTCCATCTCGCTGAATAAGCGAGGCGTCTTTTGTTGAATAACCAATACACCAAGCACTTGCTTGCGATGGATAATAGGGGTGCCAAGAAAAGAGTGGTAAATGTTTTCTCCGAGCTCTGGAAAAAACTTATAAGCAGGGTGAGCAGACGCTTGTGCAAGGTTAATAGGTTCAGCGCTTCGTTTGACTAGGCCAACCAGACCTTCGTCGAAGCCAATGTGAATACTATTACCTTCAAAGATCAGGCCTTGAGTTGCCATCAACTCAAGGCGCTGCATATCATTATTGGCTAAATACACGGTGCAACATTCCGTCTGCATCGCACTGCATGTCTCTTTAACTAGAATATCAAGTGCTGTTGATACATCTTCAACTCTTGATACGTGTTCAACTATTTCCCTTAGTTGACTGAGCATGCTTAACCTCTACGCAATTTGCGTTTTCCTTTTGTTTTTCGCTCTTTAAACGGCATTGCTAAAGATGCGAACTCTTTCATCGCTCGACGGTAAACGTCTCGCTTAAAAGAAACAACTTGTCGAACTGGGTACCAGTAACTCACCCAACGCCAACCATCAAACTCAGGTGTACTCCCACGCTGCATATTGATACGCGATTCATCGCAATCTAAGCGTAAAAGGAACCACTTCTGTTTTTGTCCAATACAGACAGGTTTAGAATCCCATCGAACCAGTCGTTTGGGTAGCTTGTAGCGTAACCAATGACGACTTGTCGCGACGATCTTTACATCCTTTTTAGTAAGGCCAACCTCTTCATACAACTCACGGTACATTGCCTGTTCCGGAGTTTCACCTTCATCTATTCCCCCTTGAGGGAATTGCCATGAATGTTGCCCGTATCGTTTAGCCCAGAAGACCTGACCATGGTTGTTACAGATTACAATACCAACATTTAATCGGTAACCATCGCCATCTATCACTGGCCAACCTCTATCTAAATTTTTAATTACACTGATTTTTCCACATATCCCCAATTGGAGCAAACTTAGTGACGTGATAAGCGCTATATTTATGAATATTATCTGTGGATATGGATAAGTTTTGCTCAAATTTGAGTTACCCACATAATAGTGAGACCTAGACCACATTTATTCACCTTTTCTGTGAATAACTATGTGAAGAATTAGTCGCAATCGTTTTTTTTAATCCATAGATTCATCAACACTAAAACCTACCCACTAGAAAAACAAAAACTTAAACATTAAAAATCAACACCTTAAAACAAAAATAGAAAATCAAAGCATAGTAAAAACATAAAAGATCTTTTGAAAACACAAGCTGCTCAAAGATCAACCACCCCGGTGTTTATCCACACTAGCAAGTGAAAGATTCATTTTACACCCCATTTGGCAAGCATTTTATCCACCCAAAACCCCTGTTTATTTATCCACTAAATTAATATTTCAATTAATTACCTTTATGTCCTGTGGATAACCCTAACTTTGATCCCTTTTCAGGCTAGGAGATCATTTCTTAACCAGTCGTCATTTGGTGATAACTTCTGATAAAATCATTTTTTTGATCATGCCTTTTATTATGAAACCAGAACCACAAACACAAGAAGAGCTGTTAGAGCGAGCATATGCGATCGCCGGGATGACCTTCAAAGAGCTCGCCGATGAAGCAGAGATGGACATGCCTAATGATCTTAAGCGAGACAAAGGATGGGTTGGGCAACTGTTAGAGTGGCACTTGGGCGCACCTGCTGGCAGTAAACCAGAACAGGATTTCGCGAAACTAGGCATCGAACTTAAGAGTATTCCTATTGGCTATTCTGGTAAGCCACTCGAAACCACCTTTGTTTGTGTTGCACCATTAATGGGTGTGCAAGGGCTGACATGGGAAACCAGCCACGTTCGTAACAAGCTATCTAAAGTGTTGTGGATTCCAGTAGAAGGCGAAAGAGAAATCCCATTGGCAGAGAGACACGTTGGATCACCACTATTGTGGACGCCAAGCGAGGCTGAAGACGAAATACTCAAAAGAGATTGGGAAGAGCTGATGGAGTTGATCGTTTTAGGGAATGTTGAACAGATCACTGCAAGGCATGGAGAAGCACTGCATCTGCGTCCAAAGGCCGCAAACAGCCGCGTTTTGACCGAGGCCTATGGTGCGAGTGGCAAGCCAATCAAAACCAAACCTCGTGGATTCTATTTACGAACTCAATTTACTCATAACATACTCACGACACACTACGCATAGTACCTTGATAGCCATGCATCAATGACTAAAAGTAAGGCGCTAAGGGCTTGTATCTAATGAGGTTTCAACGCTAATTCAATATCGCAGTAGCTTTGACTTGGCTCGTTACCAAATTCGTCGTAAGCATTGTGTAAACGAAGGTAGGCCTTCTCAAAACCTAGCCGGAGTAACTCCTCTTTCACTTGATCCAAAGATCCAAAGTGAAGCGGTTCACCATCTTGTTTTACTGGCTCTAGCTTGTGTTTGTATTCCACGGCTAGTAGATATTCTGAGATGTCAGAACAACCAATAACGTACACTTTCGGTGTCTGGTACGAGTCTTTGTGATCGCCATGTAACCACATGTCTAACTGATGCTTTTGCATAACAGGCCTCCCTTGCTCTCTTTAGCTTAGTAGAACTCTTTTTGTTTACTAGGGTGGGCTGATCTTTCAAGCTTAAAAAAGCAAAAAAGAGAAGCCAGTGCTTCTCTCTTTTTGCCAGTTCTAGTTCAAAGCTCCCACTTTGACACCTAACCATCACTGTCGATTATTTAAGGGGTTGATGGTGCTATCAACCCCTGCAGATTACGTCGGTATTCGCGCACTAAGGACACGACGAAGATGACGAACGCGACGTTCAATGGTGACCACTTCAGGTTCAGAGAAACCAATTGGACGACCATCGGCCTCAAGGCCAATATCTCTTAGCAAATGAGCGTTGTGCCATGGTAGGTCTAGTGAACTACGACGCACTTTTCGCTGCCATTCCCGCTCTTCACGACGAAGATCGGCACGGATAAGGACTGTTGCTAATTTTAAATATACTGAGTGACGCATAATAACTCTCCAGTTGTTGAATAAACTGAGGAAAAATAGCGTGTTAGATAGTATGAGGGCTTCTCACTTAGCTGCTATTTTTCCGCAGCCAAATAAGGATACGGATCTATTAGTTAGGTTTATCTTGGGTGTTTCGATCGGCCATAGCTGAGGTTTGTGACATAACAGTCACCATGTCAGTACACGGTTCAAACGATGCGCAAATGTGCTGTATAAAATCGAAATGTTTCATTTGCGCCTCCAAGCTAACTAAAAAATCCAAAAAGAAATGGGGTAGTAAAAGCAGACAAGTCTTTGTTAAAACTCTGCTTTCACGGTTAAAGTCTAACCAAGTGAGTATATTATTCAACCGATAATTGGTTAACATTTTCAAAACAATGCATTCACCTAAAATATCAGTTGCATATTCATTTATATATAAGATATTCACTATGATTATATAAAATCACAGCATATCTCTCTTAATGACCAAGAGTTCATCTCTCGATTGTTCGAACATAAACGCAGCGATTAGCAACAAAAAAGCCACGCATCATGATGTGACCCCGTAAAGTTGGACATTTCTGTTAAGCGGCTTTCAAGGCCTGAGTTCGATATTCTATCGGAGTCAGGCCTTTTAGTTTCACTTTTATACGTTTGGTATTGTAGTACTCGATGTATTCTTTAATTTGCTCTATCAGAGCATCTGCATCTTCAAAGCTTTGGTTGTGATACATCTCTGTTTTGAGTAAAGCAAAAAAGTTTTCAGCAACCGCATTATCCAAGCAGTTACCTTTTCTCGA
>NZ_JAKEUW010000098.1:0-8479 GCF_022398115.1 Vibrio sp. Isolate22
TTGTTGGTGAGCCATTACCTCACCAACTAGCTAATCCCACCTAGGCATATCTTGACGCGAGAGGCCCGAAGGTCCCCCTCTTTGGCCCGTAGGCATTATGCGGTATTAGCCATCGTTTCCAATGGTTATCCCCCACATCAAGGCAATTTCCTAGGCATTACTCACCCGTCCGCCGCTCGACGCCGTTATCGTTCCCCGAAGGTTCAGATAACTCGTTTCCGCTCGACTTGCATGTGTTAGGCCTGCCGCCAGCGTTCAATCTGAGCCATGATCAAACTCTTCAATTTAAGATTTTGTCGACTCAATGAATACTGATTACATTACATAGTAATGTTGAATTGACTGTGCCGAATCTTACGATTCGAATTGGTCACTCAGTTCATTGAAATCAATGTGATTCCTAAGAATCAATTTTGATATTCATCAACGAGTGCCCACACAGATTGATAGGTTTAAATTGTTAAAGAGCTTTTCCTTTTTGAGCTTCGCTCAAATCGGACGGCCATTTTAGCGATTTAAGTTTTAGTGTCAACCACTATTTTCAAAACTTTTTTCAAGCGCTTGGCTTGGCTAATTTGGCTTGCTGATTCGTTTTGGTTTCCTAAGAAGCCATCCCGTGTCAGCGAGGTGGCATTATAGAGATTTCGATCACACTGGCAAGCCCTTTTTTAAGTTTTTTTCGTTTTTTTATTCGTTCGATTAAAAAGAACTCAAAACGCCTCAAAAGTAGGCTTTTCTCTTACATATTCTTTAGTTTTTCAGTGAACAAAGAGACTTTTTCCCAGTTTGTATACTCAACTTCCTTCGTTGTATCCGTTTCACCACCAGTCATATTCATAATAAAGCGGATCATGGTTCTATCGAACCAGTTATAACGTGGGTAATAGAGGGCACCTGCAAATACACCTATTAAGGTCGGCTGCCATGGCGACTTGATGAGGAACTTCTTAATGTAAGCGCTACCCTCTGGTATATCTTTGCCTTGGTCTTCTTTACGCGCCGTTAAGTTCACGCAGAAGAACGCAACCTTGCTTGATTGCAACTGAGTAAGATTGGCATCAATAAATTGATATAGCTTCTTATTAAGGTGGCCATAACGAATCGATGCGCCAATCAACACTCTGTCGTACTGAGCAAAGTCTACCTTGCCAATAGTATGCAGATCTTGAAGCTCACACTCGAACTCACTCATTTCTTCTTTTATATAGTTCAAGATTTTCTTGGTCTGCCCTTCACGGCTTGAATATAAAAATAGAGCTTTTGCCACAATGTTGTCCTTAGCTACGCCAAAACGTAGGGGTCAATAATATTAATAAAGTGAAGATTTCTAATCGGCCAAACAGCATAGATACGATAAGTACCCATTTAGCTTTGTCGTTCACATCGCCGAAGTGCACCGCGACTTCACCAAGGCCAGGGCCAAGGTTATTCAACGTTGCCGCTACGGCAGAGAAAGCACTCAACTCATCCATACCGGTTGCAATAAGAGCTAACATACAAACCACAAACACTAATGCGTATGCAGAGAAGAAGCCCCAGACAGCATCTACTACACGTTGTGATAGTGCAGAGCCACCAACCTTGATGGTATAGACAGCGCGTGGGTGAACAAGACGCTTCATTTCACGAGCACCTTGCAGAGTAAGTAGCAAGATTCGAATCACTTTCATACCACCGCCCGTAGAACCTGCACATCCCCCTATAAAAGAAGAGAATAAAAGCAGTACGGGTAAGAACAGGGGCCACTCAGAGAAACCTGTCGTTGTAAAACCAGCGGTCGTAGAGATAGACACAGTTTGGAACAAGGCTTGGTCGAAAGCGTCGTAGTACGAATCATAAGAATGGTGATTGAGCAGCAATAAGAAACAAACCAAGAACAATACTGCCTGAATAAAGATAAAGGCACGGAACTCAGGATCTTTCCAGTAATACTTAGGATGCACACCACCTGAAGCAAATGCTGCAAAGTGAAGAGAGTAATTACATGCTGATATAAGCAGGAACACCACAGTAATCATGTTTATTGCAGGGCTGTTGAAATAGCCCATACTTGCATCGTGAGTCGAGAAGCCACCAATAGCAATAGTAGAGAAACTATGACTGATTGCATCAAAGAAGCTCATGCCGGCGAGCCAAAACGCTACCGCACAAGCAATGGTTAGGCTGAGATAGATGTACCACAGCGCTTTTGCTGTTTCAGCGATACGCGGGGTCATTTTACTGTCTTTTACTGGGCCTGGAATTTCAGCTCGGTACAGCTGCATGCCACCGATGCCCAGAACAGGAAGAATGGCTACCGCCAATACGATGATACCCATACCACCGAACCATTGCAGGAACTGGCGATAAAACAAGATCGCCTTAGGTAAGTCATCAAGGCCAACGATCACCGTTGCACCGGTAGTGGTTAGTGCAGAAAAGGATTCGAAGAAGGCATCAGTAACTGAAACATTCGGGTTATCAGCGATCAAAAATGGCAAAGCACCCGCACTACCGATTACCGTCCAAAAAAGAACTACGATCAAAAAGCCATCGCGCGCTTTTAACTCATGCTTATAACGTCGGTTTGGAAACCAACACATCGCGCCACAAAATAACAGAACAAAGAAAGTCGTCACGAATGGCACACCCGCACCATCTCGATAGATCAGGGCGACTAACGCAGGTGCGAGCATTGATACACTAAAAAGTGCTAATAATAATCCGACGATTCGAATAATTGAGCGAAATTGCATGAGCTATTGAACGAAGCGAAATGCTTCACACTTCCTAGTTGTCTTTTACTTTCGTTACCAGTGCCTTGGCACCACTTTTATTGATCATGGTTTGGGTAAATGCATCTACCTGAAGGAGCTCTATCTCAATAATAAGCTCAACTTGCACACCATAATCCGCTTGGATCTCAACAGCCTGATGCTGAGCCATAATGGATTGTGCGATTGGCACAAAGCCATAGTCTAACTCTAGCCGTAATTTTGTGGTTATTTTTTTCTCGATAGTTTGAAGCAGCTTGAGAGCTTGTTGTACTCCACCACCATAAGCTTTAACCAAACCACCGGTTCCAAGCTTAATTCCACCAGAGTAACGCGTGACGACAGCCGTTAATTCACCTACGCCAGAACCCGACAGTTGCGCCAAGATAGGCTTACCCGCCGTGCCCGATGGTTCTCCATCATCACTGAAGCCCCAAAGCATTGAATCTTCAGGTCGACCAGCAACAAAGCCCCAACAATTATGTCGCGCTGAAGCGTGCTCTTTTTTTACCTGCTCTACGAACTGCTTTGCGGCTTCTACACTTGGAGTATGCGCAAGGTGAGTAATAAAGATGCTCTTCTTGATCTCTTCTTCAAACAGAGCCGGAGCTGACGGTATTAAATAAGGCTGTTCATTCATATCGTTAACTTAATTAATAAGAGCTGCGAAGTGTATCACGCGTGAATAATAAGGGTTAGAGGATCTGTGCCATCGCACAATGTTAAACAATTGTTTAAAAAATGTATTGAAATTCATCTTGCAGAGGTACAGACTAGAATAACTGGTCTTACCAGGTATTCTACAATAATAGAAAGACAACAAGATTCTCTCAAACAATCGTGGATTGTATGTCATGGAGATAGACAATGATTTACCAAGCTAACACCCTACAGGTAAAGGAATTACAAGATGGCATTGCAGAATTAAGCTTCTGTGCTCCTGCCTCTGTAAACAAACTCGACCTTGCTACTTTAGAATCACTAGACAAAGCGTTAGACGCTCTTAAAGCTCACGCAGGACTACGTGGTTTAATCTTAACTTCAAACAAAGACGCATTCATTGTAGGCGCAGACATCACTGAATTTCTTGGCCTATTTGCTAAGCCAGAAGCAGAACTTGATGAATGGTTAAGATTTGCAAACTCCATCTTCAGCAAGCTAGAAGACCTTCCTGTTCCAACTCTTTCAATGATGCGCGGCCATGCCCTAGGCGGCGGTTGTGAATGTGTATTGGCAACTGACTTCCGTATCGGTGACAAGACCACCAGCATTGGTTTACCTGAAACCAAACTTGGCATCATGCCTGGCTTTGGTGGTTGTGTGCGCCTGCCTCGCGTTATCGGTGCTGACAGTGCAATGGAAGTCATCACTCAAGGCAAAGCATGCCGAGCTGATGAAGCACTAAAAATTGGCTTGTTAGACGCGATTGTAGAAACAGACCAACTGCTAGAGTCGGCAATCAATACCGTTTCTCTGGCTGCCAATGAAAAACTAGACTGGCAATTACGCCGTAAACAAAAAACATCAGCATTATCGCTAAGCAAACTCGAAGCGATGATGAGCTTTACCATGGCGAAAGGCCTTGTTGCTCAAAAAGCCGGCCCTCACTACCCAGCTCCGATCACATCAGTCATTGCTATTGAAGAAGCAGCACGCAGCGATCGTGATGCAGCGCTCGATATCGAACGTAAACACTTCATCAAGCTGGCGAAATCAGAAGAAGCGAAAGCACTGGTTGGTCTGTTCCTAAATGATCAATACATCAAAGGTCTTGCTAAAAAAGCAGGTAAATCAGCAACCAAAGACACTCAACGTGCTGCTGTACTAGGTGCAGGCATCATGGGTGGCGGCATTGCTTACCAATCTGCACTGAAAGGCGTGCCAGTGATGATGAAAGATATCGCACAAGCATCGCTTGACCTTGGTATGAATGAAGCATCTAAACTATTGAATAAGCGTCTATCTCGCGGTCGCCTAGATGGTTTCAAGATGGCAGGCATCCTGTCTTCGATTACTCCAAGCCTGCATTACGCTGGTGTTGAGCAATCAGACGTTGTCGTAGAAGCCGTGGTCGAGAACCCGAAAGTAAAAGCTGCGGTACTGAGCGAAGTGGAAGGTCTAGTCGGTGAAGACACAGTACTGACGTCAAATACTTCTACGATTCCTATCAACCTGCTAGCGAAATCTCTGAAACGCCCAGAAAACTTCTGTGGTATGCACTTCTTTAACCCAGTGCACCGCATGCCTTTGGTTGAGATCATCCGTGGCGAGCACACTTCAGAAGAAACGATTAATCGCGTTGTAGCTTACGCAGCGAAGATGGGCAAATCTCCTATCGTGGTAAATGATTGCCCAGGCTTCTTCGTTAACCGTGTACTTTTCCCTTACTTTGGCGGTTTCAGCATGTTGCTACGCGACGGTGCTGATTTCACTAAGATCGATAAAGTCATGGAACGCAAGTTCGGTTGGCCAATGGGTCCAGCTTACCTACTAGACGTTGTAGGCCTCGACACTGCACACCACGCACAAGCTGTGATGGCGCAAGGTTTCCCAGAGCGTATGGGCAAAGAAGGTCGTGATGCGATTGATGCACTTTACGTTGCTGAAAAATACGGTCAGAAAAACGGTAGCGGTTTCTACACATACAGCGTAGACAAGCGTGGTCGTCCGAAGAAGACCTTCTCAGAAGACATTCTTCCTATCTTGGCTGACGTATGCCAAGCACCACAAGATTTTGATGACCAAACAATTATCCAACGTGTGATGATTCCAATGATCAACGAAGTCGTTCTTTGTTTAGAAGAAGGCATCATCGCGACACCGCAAGAAGCGGACATGGCACTGGTTTACGGTTTAGGCTTCCCTCCATTCCGAGGCGGCGTATTCCGCTACTTAGACAGTGTGGGTATTGGTAACTTCGTAGAAATGGCGAAGGGCTACCAAGACTTAGGTGCAATGTACCAAGTTCCTCAACTATTGCTTGATATGGCAGAGAAAGGCGAAAGCTTTTACGACGCTCAACAAGCAAGTTCTCTGTAACCCACATTTGGAAAAGGAATAGCAAAATGAATAATGTAGTTGTTGTTGATTGCCTTCGCACCCCAATGGGACGTTCCAAAGGTGGAGCTTACCGTCACACTCGTGCTGAAGATCTGTCTGCACATTTAATGAAAGGTATTTTAGAGCGTAACCCAGAAGTGAACCCTTCAGAGATTGAAGATATCTACTGGGGCTGTGTACAGCAAACACTAGAGCAAGGCTTCAACGTTGCACGTAACGCAGCTCTACTGGCTGGTTTACCGATTGAGATTGGTGCTGTCACAGTTAACCGTTTATGTGGTTCATCTATGCAAGCTCTGCATGATGCGACTCGCTCTATCATGGTTGGTGATGCAGAAATTTGCCTGATCGGTGGTGTGGAGCACATGGGTCACGTACCAATGACACACGGTGTTGATTTCCACCCTGGTATGTCAAAGAACGTAGCAAAAGCGGCAGGCATGATGGGCCTAACCGCTGAAATGCTTGGCAAACTGCACGGTATTAGCCGTGAAGACCAAGATGCATTCGCTGCACGTTCACACGCCCGTGCACATGCGGCAACGGTTGAAGGTCGTTTCAAAAACGAAATTCTACCAACAGAAAGTCACGCTGCTGACGGTTCGCTGTTTACACTGGATCACGATGAAGTTATTCGTCCAGAAACAACGGTTGAAGGCCTATCTCAACTGCGCCCAGTGTTCGACCCAGCTAACGGTACAGTAACGGCAGGTACTTCATCTGCCCTATCTGATGGTGCATCGGCAATGCTTATCATGAGTGAAGAGAAAGCTAACGCACTGGGCCTTAAGATTCGTGCTCGCGTTAAGTCTATGGCTATCGCAGGCTGCGATCCTTCAATCATGGGTTACGGCCCAGTACCTGCAACTCAAAAAGCGCTGAAGCGTGCAGGTTTAACGATTGAAGACATGGGTGTGATTGAGCTGAACGAAGCGTTCGCGGCGCAATCTCTACCTTGTGCTAAGGATCTAGGTCTACTGGATGTGGTTGACGAAAAAGTGAACCTAAATGGCGGTGCCATTGCACTCGGCCACCCACTAGGCTGTTCAGGTTCTCGTATCTCTACAACCCTAATCAACCTAATGGAAGCGCAAGACGTGAAATACGGATTAGCAACCATGTGTATTGGTTTAGGCCAAGGTATTGCAACGGTATTTGAACGCCCATAGCACTCATCGACAGTAATATTTGTCGGATAATCTTATGTGCAGCTATCTTTATATAGCTGCACTTTTTATTTCCAGCTATCAGAAAACGATAGGTTCGTTCAGCGAACCGAATCAGGAGGAAAGTAGCCAACGACATCTATGCATAAAACGCATAGATTCAATGTTGATGTTTCATTATTTTTTCTCCAACGATTCAACTAAAGTTACTTCAGTTTCCTAATATTTCTCCCATGGAGCAGATCATGTTTAAAGCACTTGTACTAAACCAAGAAGACAAAAAAACTATCGCATCAGTTTCTCAAATTGAAGAGTCTCAATTACCAGAAGGTAACGTGAAGATCGATGTAAGCTACTCTTCTTTGAACTACAAAGATGGTTTGGCGATTACAGGTAAAGGGCGCATTGTTCGCAACTTCCCTATGGTTCCTGGTATTGACCTTTCTGGTGTGGTTTCACAATCTGATGACCCTCGCTACAAAGCAGGTGACGAAGTGGTTCTAACTGGTTGGGGTGTTGGTGAAGGTCACTGGGGTGGCATGGCTGAGAAAGCAAGCCTAAACGGTGACTGGTTAGTGCCTATGCCTAAAGGTCTAGATGCTAAGAAAGTAATGGCGATTGGTACAGCCGGCTTCACAGCAATGCTTTGTGTTCAAGCTATTGTCGATGCAGGCATCAAACCTGAAGACGGTGAAATCTTAGTGACTGGTGCAAGTGGCGGTGTAGGTAGCGTGTCTATCACTCTACTAAACCAGCTAGGTTACAAAGTAGCAGCAGTAACAGGTCGAGCTTCAGAAAATGGTGAGCTATTAAAATCACTAGGTGCGACTCGCATTGTTGAGCGTGCTGAACTAGAAGAGCCAGCGAAACCACTTGAGAAACAAATGTGGGCTGGTGCTATCGACACTGTAGGCAGCAAAGTACTTGCGAAAGTATTGGCACAAATTGATTACAACGGTGCGGTTGCTATCTGTGGTCTAGCAGGTGGTTTTGACTTACCAACTACGGTAATGCCATTCATTCTACGTAACGTTCGCCTACAAGGTGTTGATTCTGTTATGTGCCCTCGTGAAAAACGCATTAAAGCGTGGGAACAACTGGCTGAATTACTACCTGAGTCTTTCTACAACAGCGCGACAAAAGAAGTATCTCTAGATGACGCGATTCAAGCGGCAGAAGACATCACTAATGGTCAAATTACAGGCCGTGTAGTTATCAAGCTATAATCGCTCGCACTCTAAAGTGCGACATGCAAGAAAAGTAAATTACCACCTTCTAAAGAAGGTGGCTTTGTGTGAGCCCCCTAAAAGGGGGCCTTTGTTTAGTCCAACGCCAGTTGCTGCTGCTCCACGCGCTCTTTTTTCTCTTGATGTCTTACATAGCGTCGAATGATTTCTTCATTAACCCCTACGCTATCGACAAAATAGCCCCTTTGCCAAAAGTGGTTACCCCAGAGTTTGTTTCTCCTTAAATATGGAAATTTACTAAAGAGTTTTAAAG
>NZ_JAKEUW010000099.1:0-8159 GCF_022398115.1 Vibrio sp. Isolate22
GATTCGCTAACTCAATGGAAAACTGACTCTGGCTACCACGACCGTTCAATCTCTGAGACGGCAATGTCCCGATATAAAGGACTGACTAGCGGCACATTGAGCTTGAGATGTTATAACGCTCAAGTTGGTGAGGCGTTAGCAAACGTCAAAGCAATGAACAAAGTTCTAGGACTAGGTATGCCTATTAGAAACTAACAGGTAAGTTCCGTAGGATAGATACGTCCTTTAGCTGATTTGATCAACAACGCCAAGTTGAACTCTTTTGACTTTGCTAAAAAGATATCACTGTGTGCTGATTTAGAATTAGCAATATCATCAATTGAGCTTAGAGTTTGAGGAGAAGAATTGGCAGTAAGAGAAGAAATTGCTTCATCTAGATTCATGAATTCAACTTTATTTTGTTGAATTTTATCTACAGCGAATTTAATGGCAGCTTTAGATTTATAGTATCCCTGCAGGTTATTATCTTCGTTAGCGTAGGCCGATGTTGCTATTGATGAAACCCCAATAACTAGAGGTAATAGTATCTTTGACATAACTTAATATTCCTTCTAGTTTTTAATTGGAGTTGCTTGGTGCTTCAAAGCCAGTAATGCTTCCAGACGAAAACTCTACAGTGCTCAGTTTCTTTAACTGACTGGCACTCAGCTTAAGGGCCGAACGCTCTGAAGACGTTTTAGAAGCCGCGATGTTGTTGTTCGAAGTATTACCTCCGCCACCACCACCGCCGCCACATGCAGTAAGTGAAGCCAGTAATATTAAGCCAATGATTTTCTTCATGCATTTATTCCTAACATTAAACGTAGACTTAATGTCCACATCCGAATAGACACACAAGATAAAAACATAAAGTTCCCACCCTAAGAATAAATATCATTGTTGATTTTTACGTTAATGTTTAATAAAAGCCCAAAATAGAAATTCAATATAAAATAAGGTTTATATCATTCTTTCTCTCACCGCAGCTCCTGAACAAAAGTGCAAAAATGAACAACAAAATATTTTATTTATTTTGACTTTATTCTCCTCGAACTTCATCTTCCTCAACTTACCTAGTTAATAAAATACCATCCGATTTTCGCCCCGCTGGCATTACCTTTATAAGTCATATGAAAATTAAAAATTTAATACCTCTACTGCTATGTACCTTCTCTCACCAAGCATTGTCTGCTGCAAATTTCACTACAGATTTTGTAGAGCTTGGGATTCAAACAAAGCCAAATGGTATTAGTTTGGAAGGGGGACGAGATATCAATGACAGCCTTGCGCTTCTGGGTGGGGTAAGCTCAAATGCCGATCTCGATGAAGACAACTATGACGTCTATATTGGGCCTCAAGTTTACGGGCCAATCAACCAAGCCATCGATCTCAATACTCAACTATTGCTTCACTACAACAAAGGATCTTACGCTCCGGGGAAAAGCAAAACCTTTATTGAATTCAACGCAGGGCTTCGTGCCTGGATTACTCAACGAGTAGAAGCAAATGTCATGGTGGGGGCAAATGGAGAGCATTCGATCTTTACGTTTGGCGCGAGATTCCATGCAACGGATAAAGCCGCGTTCTCGATATCTTCTAAGAATAACGGGATTTATGGGCCTCAACTACAACTTGGTGTTAGATACAATTTTAATTAAGTGACTGTAAGTAAGGGTTCTTAAAAGCAAAGTAGCCATTTGGTGACACATCTCGTAATCAACCTATTTATCACAGCAAAACCCCAATACACATCCTATATTTAACAGTGGCTTAACTTCAGTAAGTTCAGTTCTACGTTAATTATAAGGATATAAAAATGAAGAAGACTTTGCTTGTCTCTTCACTCGCATTGGTAGCGTCGTTTGCCTATGCCGAACAAGAGGCTCAATTACCACAGACGTTATTTCAAAATGTCGATGTCTTCAACGGCACTGAAAACAAGTTGTACGAAGACCACTTTGTATTGGTCGAAGGCAACATCATTACCTCCATTTCAGCAAAAACAATTGATGTTCGCGACGATGCCGTAGTGATAGACGGTACAGGCAAAACCTTAACCCCAGGCTTTATCGAAAACCATGCGCACTTGATGCTAATGGGCCCAAGCTTGCCAACGATGGAATCGAATACCACATGGGAAGATTTCGCAATACACGGAACGCGTATGGCAGAGATGTACCTGATGCAAGGGTTCACCACAGTTCGTGATGCAGGCGGAGCCAACGGTGGTCTAAGAAGAGCCATCGATGCAGGGCAAATTATTGGGCCTCGTTATTACCCATCCGGTGCATTTTTGAGTACTCGTGGCGGACACGCCGACTTTGCCAACTACACCGCCCCTGTCGGTGAAGAAACCAACTTTAGCCGTTTAAATATGGCACAAGAAGTCGATAGCGTTGCCGAAGTGAAGAAGTACGCTCGTAACAACTTCCGCATGGGTGCAACTCAATTGAAATACATGCAATCCGGTGGTGTGGTATCTGCCTTTGACCCGTGGCAATTACTGGCAGGTTCACCAGAAGAAGTTGGTGCAGCGGTTGAAGTAGCCGATACTTACGGCAGCTATGTAATGGCGCACTCCTATCGTAAAGAGGCGATCATTGGCGCACTAAACGCAGGCGTTAAATCGATCGAGCACGGCTTTATGTTTGACTGTGAGATTTCAGAACTCATGGAAGAAAAAGGAGCGTACATCACCACTAACCTTACCGCGTTCGACCCTAACCTTCTTGAGATTCCTGCAGTTAAGAACGTTGCATCAAGTTTAGCCAAAGCAAAATCGGCTTCTGCCGCGTTTAAAGATACATCCCGAATATGAAGAAGTGTCCAGCTCCTCGTGGCTTCCAGACTGACTGTGTAGGCTCTGTTGATGCTTGTAACATTCAAATCGCTTACGAGAAAAAGCTAAACAATGACTTCTTTGGTCCTTACGAATCATTAAAAACTCTTACGTCTGTCGGTGGTGAAATTGCCACACTATCAGGTGACTTCATGAACCCATACCCAGATGCGAAACTGGGTGTGATTGAGAAAGGCGCATACGCAGATATCCTGCTGCTTGATGGTAACCCATTCGAAGACTTTTCTGTGGTAGGTACCGGTGACCAATGGTTTGGTGCCGATAAGCGACCAGACTCACCAGAAAGCATTAAGCTCATTATGAAAGATGGTGTTATCTACAAAAACACACTTTAGACATCAAGTTTCAAAGTCATAGCTCATAGATAAAGCTTGGTTCATCGGCTGTTACAAGCTGATGAACCACTTGAAACGACCTAACACCAACCAATAGCGAGCCAAACATTGATTAGATTTATTGCCCTGTTTGTATCCATAGTTTCGTTTGGTAGCCTAGCAAGTGAACCAACAGAACTCGATTGGAAAGACCTGAGACCGGTACATGCACAGAACCAAATCGTATTGCCTGAGATTAGCTATCAACAAAAACTGACACTTCAAAAAATATTCACCTTAAGCCAGTATGACGATCCAGAGAGTAATGATGAGTTAGCCAGCCTCAAAGAAACATTGAAATCGGAAGGGCTAGACGCCGATGAATTACTGAAGTTGCGTTCAGAATACATCGCGAATCAACAGCGAGCATCAGAAACAGTCACTCACGACTTTGACGGTAAGAAGGTGCGTATACCTGGGTTCCTCGTTCCAATTGCTTTCTCAGCTCCTCTCGTCGCTACCGAATTCTTGTTAGTTCCTACTGCTGGAGCATGTATACATATGCCACCACCACCAGCGAACCAAATAGTCAGAGTCTCTTACCCTGAGGGCTACAAAGTAGAAACCGTTCAGTACCCAGTTTGGGTCGAAGGCGTGATTTCATCAAAACTGACCACCGATAATGTCTATCTTGTCGATGGCGATACCGATGTCACCATGGGGTACGATATGAATGCTTCGTTGGTAGTAAATTACCACTAATCTCCTAACCGTTAACAGCTAGGCAGGTTCAAACATGAAATGTCACTGAACTTACCTTCGATGTAAATCAAAAGAGCCTACACCCTAGGCTCTTTTTTCATCTCACCAGTAAGTCGTCACTTACTGTGCGCACTTATCTAACTTAAGCTCTGCTGTCACCTTAGTTAGGCGCAGAGCAATCGCGAAGCACACTAAGTAAGGACTCACATACCAGAAGAGGCTCTCTAACGGCTGTTTTACCTGTGCCTCTCTGGTTTTTATGTATTGGTTTTTCTGTTTTTCATACTGGCTCAGCATCCCACTCACCCAGACTGCATCGCTTTCCACTAACGGCACGCTAGGTGCAGGAACCGTAAAATCAGCCGCATTTGGCAACAGAGTGAAATCCACATCTTTGAACGTCATCGCAGTGTTCAAATACCATAAACACGCTTGATGGTGCTGCCCATGATTGTCTAATGATGGTTGCCCATTGCAAACGTCACTTCTTAACTTATCCAAAGAAAACTGCTGTACAGACTCTAAAATTGCCACCGCTCTGGTTTGCTCAGTCTCGACCCAGTCACCTGCGACTTTGGCACGAATTTCAGACACAGCACCGAGCATTCCAATACCCGCCAGTAGCGGCCACAAATAGTCCATCAGTTTCCATTTTCGTCGGCTCAAGTTGAACCCACACCAAATAGGAAGGTGTAAAAGGAGCGTTAGCCCCAGTGATAGCAAAACGAAATTCAAAGAGCTAGAGAGCATGAGTTCGCTATCGAAGAAGTTCTTCATAATGAGTTACTTGCTGTTAAACAAGGAGTGATTCGATACTAAGAGCGATATGAAAAAAGAGTGTAAGGGGAAAGTAAAAACAGCACCAAGAATTGGAACTAGTGCTGTTTATTTGAGCACGTGCGGCATTAGCCGTTTCCCTGAGGAACTAAGCGTTTGCCTTGAAGTAACCGCTTTTCCATCGGGACACAATCGAGGCTAATACCTCTAGGAGAGTGATAAGCGGAAGTTTCATCACCAATAAAACCACACGAACGATAAAACGCTGCTGCATTCAGGGTTGATTCTAGTTTCATTAGGGGCAAGTTATGCTGATTCGCTAACCCCTCTAAGAATTGCAGCATCATTTTAGCTGCACCTTTACCGTAAAAATCAGGGTCTACGAAAATCGCATCGACCATACCCGTTTGGGTATTGATCTTACCGCTACCAATCACTTGGCCATCCACTTGGGAAACGTAAAAGGTTGCTCCAACGTCAGCAATAAATGCCTCAGACATCTCGCCCTGTGTCCATAGTGAAAGCTGTTCTTCCGAGTAATAAGCGGGACACTGGTCAAGAATGGCGCGACTGCGAATATCAAAAATATCATTGGCATCAGAATCAACCGCTTTTCTAATTGTAATCATAGGCCTACCTCGAGGAATTGGTGGGAAATGGAATGCCATGACGGTGTGGCTAACATCAGTCAACTATCACAAGACGAGTGGCTATTTCAGCCCTAACACATATTCGATAAAAGCTGACTTCTTTTCACGATATTTGTCTTTTGACCAACCTTTACAAGACATTTTAAGGGCATTGTATTGTTGGACTAAAGTCCGGTTCATACGCAGCTTGTCACGAAACGTCAAAAAGCACTCAAACTCAGAACCATTGGCGACCACTTGCAATGCCACATCTTCAGAGGATATGGATTCCAACATGCACAATTCGGGCGTTCTTAGCGTATCGAGTTTCTCTTTAAAGCCGAGTGTTGTAAGTCGTTCTACAGCATCCTCAAGCTCGTTGGACTCAACGCCAACGAAGATATCTAAATCGCCCTTAGATACGGCCAACGGAATGGACGATGCGCCGACGTGCTCAACTCTCGCGTTAAGGAGTCGCTTCTTGATATCACGTTCGTATCGTTCAAACATCTCATGGCAAGCAGCTTGATATTGCTCTGCTGGGTAAAATCGCATGCGTCCCCACTATTCAAATTAGCACTAGTACATTAAAGGCTATTAAATACGCCTATTGCTAAAAGAAACAGAACGATACTAATAATCCCAATATTAGATACTCGCTCCCGCTCTTTTTCGTCAGGTGTAAACGAAGGAAAACGTCCTAAAGTGAACACCTTAGATACAACCCACCCCACGCTAAAGCAAATGATGTCCATAGTGAAGAACTGGAAAAGCATTCGAAAGAACGCACCAATGAACCTAAAGAGAGTGAGCACTATGTCTTCCATTTTCTGCCCTAATTAAAGTCAACTTGGGACAGAAAGTGCCACGGGTAGAGATTCATATCAAGAACCTTATACAGAACTGCACGCGTAAAGGATAGCTCTTAGAGGTAAGGATTCACCACCGACATGCAATGCTTTACTGAATTTTCTTTCTCACCTACAGGCGCAACATAGTGAATTGCAGATTCGGTGTGAGCTTGGTCTGCGAGTTTACTGATAACCCATGCTGCTAGATATTTCGATGACAAGCAGCCACCCGCTGTTGCAATGTTACCTTCCGCATAAAACGGCTGATCCAGCACAGTCACGCCGGATTCAATTACCCATGGCTTCGTTGTTAAATCAGTACAGGCTGGGACTTGATTCAGCAATCCCAATACCGACATTAACAAAGTCCCTGAACATTGACCGCCAATCAATTGTGTTTGTGGATTGAGGTTCAATCTTGAGAGTAATTTAGAGTCTTGGGCGATATCGCGAGTCAGCAAGCCACTACCAAACAACACCGCATCAGCAGTATTGGCAAACTCCAGAGGTTGCTGAGATTGAATTGTGACTCCATTCATTGAAGTCACTGATTCTGTGGGGCTAGTGATCTTAATATTCCAGCCAAACCCTTTCATTCGGTTCAAAATACCCGATGCGATGAAAGAATCCAGCTCGTTGAATCCATCAAATGTTAGTATGGCAATATCCATATTTACCCTTACCTCTTTGAATAATCGAAACTTCAGTTCAAGTATTATATGTACACCAACCCTGAACTGAACATATTAGCCTAAGAGATTACCATCATGCAGTCGCTTTCTTACGCCTGTTACGATAACTTTTCAAAGCGCCAGTCAACCAATTTTTCTGATGTAAATTATTCACAAACCATTCAATGAATGCTTCTGAGTATCTATGTCGTCCATCTAACTCATAATGGTAATTTGAACATTTGGAGTTCTGAATTTTATTTTTCTTAACAACCGCTTGAAATGAGTGGCTTGTAATATTTACATACTCTTGCCTTGCGTTGATTTTTTCAATGGCCGTTTTCTGGTGATACGGATGAGTGATATCTGGGCCTTTGGTCTCTCGAATGATGATTGCTTTTTCACCACCGTCACTCAGGGAGAGCGACAAATCACTTTCTGACGATTTTTTAGTCAATGCCAATTTGTAATCTATAGATATAGAAAATTCATCTGAGTCACACTCTTTCGCAATTTCAGTAAATTTCGTCAAAAAACTTTTAACTTGGCAAGCGGTAAGCTCACCATAAGTTTCTTTAATTACCGCGGTTTCAGGCTCAAATCCATCAACAATAAGACTAAGCAAACCCACACTTTGACCAGCTAGTGGGCTATTACCCATTAGTAATTTATACCGTTTTTGATAGTTAAGAACTGTTGCTTGAAACAAACGCGATAGTTGAGGTTGTAACTCTGGAATTAAAAGATGAATAGCCTGATCACGCAAATCTATTAAGGTTTCCAAATTCTTAAATACATTGTCAGAAGGGTCCATTAGCTTAGACATAGCTTCACGAATGCTAATGCTAAAGTTGCCATCTTTAAAAATGCTGGATGCTCCGTCTCTTTTAGCCAATTCCGATTTCAACATAAGCTCCCAAGCGTTCACCATCATAATCGTAAATGCTTCTACACGATTACCTAATGTTGGCCGGTTATATACCTCCAGAGCTAAAGTAAAAGCGTCATGACTTCTTTTAATGAGCTGATTTGAGAACACTTCATCAGGTGACTTTCCTTGAGTATTTGGCGTTGTTGACTAAATCCGTTGGAACCTTTTCTCAGTCCTGCGATCTGATCCCATGTAGTAGAAGCATGGTGTTGTTATGGGTAAGTCGAAGAAGAAGATAGCGAACTGGAGTGAGTATAATGAAGCCTTGTGCAAGCGAGGCTCAGTAACGTTTTGGATTGACGACTCAGCCGTTGAAGCATGGCAATGTAAAAGTCACCATGGTAAACGAGGTAGAGGCTTTCAATTTTCTGATACTGCTATTGAA